>JALSNI010000067.1 GCA_026987075.1 Persephonella sp.
CTGTCATATGCCTTCTCAAAAGGACAGACTGATACAGAAATTTCCCTTTATGTATTTCCACTCAAAAAAGGAAGTTCACAATCACAGATTTTTAACCCTAAAAGCAAGTGAGAAAGATTTTCAGGTATTTGCAGAATATAAAGACAGCTCTGTAGTTGTTACTGTTAAAAACGACAGAATTCCCCACACAGTTCCTACTGCCCAGCAGGGAAAACCCAAGTACTACCTGCAGCTAAAAGGATTTATAAATGAGAAAATGTTTATTTTTGAAACAGAGATGATTACTCCCAAAAACGGCTTTGGGTATAAAAAAGAGAAAAGTTTTGTGTTTTATTCTGATAGAAAGCCTGATGTTGTTGTGATTGAGATTTACAGAAAATTAGCATGGAAAAGAGAAAGAGAGTTTATTTTAAAGAAAAAACTCAAAATAGATTAATCCTTTTTGTCGTAATACTTCTTCATCCTTTCGTCTTGCTGGGTATGTTTTTTCATATATTTGAAAACCCACACAAGAATAGCAATAATTATTGTCCATCCAATAAAATGTATGATACCCTGCATTGCTGAGTAATGTTTTTCGTCCATATTAACACTGCCCTGATAGGGCTCAAACACCTTGAAACCTGTATCCAAAAGTTCCAGAATATCTGTCAGCAGAGATATTATCAGCTCCATTTTTTATACCCTGAAGTTTTAGATTTATTATAAATGATACTGGTCAATTTGTCAGAAGGAATAAACTGTTAACATATAAAGGTATGATAGTTATCATAGCTAATTATTAGTATTAAAATATCCTATTAATCAAGCAAAAAGGAGGAGGTTTTTTAATGGCATTAACTGGTGTTATAGACAGACTTAAAAACACAAATTTAGAGGAGATAGGGGTAAGTTTTTCCCTTGCTGACCTTATGAGAGATTTAAAGGTTGAGGGTAATAACGTTTATATAAAGCTGTTTTCTCCCAGTGAGAAGTATCATGAGTATCTGAAGGAAAAAACAGAAAGAACCCTTAAATCTATTGGTGCTGAAAGTGTGGAAGTAGAGTTTACATCAGAGCCACCAAAACAGCAGCAGCAGCAACCACAACCTCCACCTCAGCAGAATCCTTTTGAATCAAGAAGAAGAATTCCTGGAGTAAAAAAGGTTATAGCTGTTGCATCAGGTAAAGGTGGTGTTGGAAAGTCAACAGTAGCCGTTAATCTTGCAGCGGCATTGAAGAAAAAAGGATACAGTGTAGGATACCTTGATGCTGATATGTATGGACCATCTGGTCCCACAATGTTAGGAGCTAAGGATAAACAGGTTGTTGCAACCCCTGACAATAAACTGATAGCCCCTGAAGCTCACGGTATAAAGATGATGTCAATAGGACTTCTCCTTCCTTCAGAAGACACCCCTGTAATATGGAGGGGACCTGTCCTGTTTAAAGCATTATCACAGTTTCTGTTTGATATAAACTGGGGTGAAGAACTGGACTTTCTGATTATAGATTTACCACCGGGAACAGGAGACGTTCAGATAACCCTTGGACAGACAGCAGAGATAGATGGCGCTGTTATTGTTACAACTCCCCAGGACGTTGCACTGATAGACGTTAAAAAAGGAATACAGATGTTCAATGAGGTTCAGATACCAGTTATAGGTATTGTTGAAAATATGAGTTACTTTGTATGCCCAGATACAGGAAAAAAGTATGAGATATTTGGAAAGTCAAAGACTGAAGATGTGGCAAAACAGTATAACACAGATATTTTAGGAAAAATTCCTATAGAGCCGAAAGTGGCAGAGTTTTCAGACCTTGGAATTCCTGTAGTTTTAGCTAAAGAAGATGCCCAGTCAACACAGGCATTTATGGAAGTTGCAGAAAAACTGATAAAAAAATTAAGTGAGCAGTAAAAGGAGGTTTAGATATGTTAGAAAAAAGAGGAATTGTTTATGCAGACCATTTAGCTACAACACCTGTTCCAGAGGAAGTTGTTGAGGCTATGAAGCCCTACTTTACAGAGCATTTTGGTAACCCAACATCTTTACATAAATTAGGTGTGGAAGCAAAGAAAGCTATAAACAGGGCAAGGGAGCAGATAGCCCAGCTCCTGAATATAGGAAGACCTGAAGATATTGTTTATACATCAGGAGCGATAGAAGCAAACAACCTTGCAATAAAAGGATTTGCAAAGGCTCCTGGTATAACAAGAAGAGGTAAACATATCGTAGTTTCTGCCATTGAACACCACTCTGTTCTGCACTCCTGTAAAACATTGGAAAAGGAAGGATTTGAGATTACATATCTGATGCCTGATAAATACGGAATAATAACTCCAGAGCAGGTTTCTGAAGCTGTCAGAGAAGATACAATACTTGTCTCAATAGGATATGCTAACAGGGAGATAGGAACAATACAGGACATTCAGGCTCTGGTTGCTGCAGCAAAGGAAAAAAATCCAAGGGTTGTTTTCCACTCAGACATAGCTGCAGCCGTTGGGCATACCCCTGTCAATGTAGAAGAGTGGGGACTTGATATGGCTTCATTTACAGGTCATTACTTTTATGCTCCAAAAGGAGTTGGTGGACTGTACGTGAAGAAAGGAGTAAGACTGAAACCTCTCATTGAAGGTGGAATTCAGGAAGGGGGAAGAAGGGCTGGAACAGAGCCTGTTCCTCTAATTGTTGGTATGGGTGCAGCTGCAGAGCTTGCAATTAAGGAGATGGACGACAGGGTAAACAGACTTAAAGCTCTCAGAGACAAACTGAAGAAAGGTATAGAAGAGAAGATACCATACATCCAGTTTACTGGACATCCAGAGAAAAGACTGCCAAACCATCTATCCCTCATCGTGATGTATATAGAAGGGGAAGCTATGCTTCTGATGCTTGATTACCACAAGATTTACACAGCTTCAGGTTCAGCCTGTGTTTCCTATGCATTAAAACAGTCTCATGTTCTTGCTGCTATAGGTGTTGATAAGGAAATGTCTAACGGCTCTATAGTGTTTTCACTGGGAAGGGAAAATACAGAAGAAGACATAGATTACATATTAGACAAATATCCTGCTGCTGTTCAGAGACTGAGGGAGATATCCCCATTTGGACCAGAAAACTGGGAAGAGTTTGCTAAAAAGGCTGACAAATTTAAGAATGTTACATAAAAGTAGCCCCCTTTTTGGGGGTTATACCTTTCCTGTTAATACTTTACCGATGTCGTAGTCAGAAATGATACCAATAAGGAGTTTTTCTTCCTGATTGTTAACTACAGGAGCTACACCGATGTTATTTTCAATAAATATACTCATTGTCTCAAAAAGCGTTAAATCCTGAGTAACAGTGATAGGTTCTTTTTGCATAATGTGTTTAACCTTTATCTCATTGATATCTGAGCCACAGGCTTTTATCAGGTCTGTGCTTGTAATCAAGCCAATAACCCTGTTTTCTTTGTCAACAACAGGAAGAGCTGATATGCTGTGCTCGTCCATAAATTTACTGGCATACAGAACTGTTGCATCAGGAGATATTGTGATCACATTTTTTTCCATAACATCTTTTACTATATATCTGTTAAGGAGCATGTATTTTATTTCGTCCTGATGAACAGGAGAATCAAGCTTTGTATCTACCTGACTTTTGAAGATACTCTTTTCTCCTGATAAAAAGTGTGATATGGCAACAGATATGGTTGCAGGAACTAACAGCTGATATCCCCCTGTTATCTCAGCAATAAGGATAATTGTGGAAAGGGGAGCCTTTGCAGCAGCTGCAAATGTGGACACCATCCCTACAACAGTAAAAGCAGCAAGATTAAATGTTGAGCTTTCTGGAAACATGAAGACCTTACTAAGAAAGAAATAAACAGAAGCTCCCGTTAGTCCACCTATCACAAGGGAGGGACCAAAAACACCTCCAGAACCACCAGAACCCAAAGTAAATGCAAATGCAATAATAACCAAAAAAACACTTATAACAATTTTCCATATAGGAAAGTAAGTGAGATTTTCTACCATTATAAGCTGAAGCCATCCATAACCTGTTCCTACTGCAACAGGAACAGTCATACCTATAATACCTACAAAAAATCCTCCAATTGCTGGCTTGAAAATGTTGTGAACTTCAAGCCTGTCAAACAGATTTTTGACACTATCTAAGGAGAAAATCATAAGTCTTGCAACAGTAGCAGTAATAAGTCCAAGAAATATGTAGCTAACAGCATCGTATATAGAAAAATTAGAAAAAGAGGGCAGATTTATGTGGAATAAGGGAGAAAAACCAAAAACAGAAGAGACTATAATAAAAGCAACAAAAGATGCAATAAATGCAGGAATAAGTGTTTCTGTTTCAAAATCTTTTTTATAAAAAACCTCGGAGCTTATTATTGCTCCTGCAAATGGGGCTTTGAACACGCCTCCTATTCCTGCTCCAAGACCAACAGCCAGTGCAATGTTTCTCTCCTTTTCAGAAAGACCAAATATTTTCCCTACAAAAGAGCCAATACCTGCTCCAATAAGGGCAATGGGACCTTCTTTACCTGAAACCTGACCACTCCCTATGGTTATGGCAGATGTTATAAGCTTCCATACAGATGTTTTCAGCCCAAGAGGTTTCCTCTCGTGAAATGCTTTTATCGCTGCATCTGTTCCAACACCTGCAGATTCAGGGGAAAAAAAATGAACCAAAATGCCGACGATAAGACCGCCAATTGTAGTTGACACAGGAATAAGATAAGGATGCTCCATAACAAATCTGTAGCTGAGACTTCCTCCTTCCCCATATGGATACGGAGGGTTGTATCCTGCAAAATCTACTAAGAATATGTCAGAGAAAAAGTGTATAGCTTTTAAAAATATAACTCCAAATATACCTGCACATATACCGATAATAACAGGTATAAATAGATTGAGATAATTAAATCTATACCCAAAAATATTTTTAAACAACTACAGCCCTGCCAAAAAGCCTTATTTACTCTATTTTAAACTATTTTCAGGAAGAAGGAGCATAATAACATCTTTTAGGAGATTCTATTTTTCCTTCTTTTTTTAGTTTTTTAATTGCCTTTTCTACTTCTTTTTTGTCAAGACCTGTAAGCTCAGCTATCTCCCCTGTTTTTAATGGTTTTCCAGCCTTTTTCATTGCATCTAAAACCTTTTGCTCTACAGACATTTTTTCAACCTCCTCAATTCCTTGTATAATTTATTTTTCGTAAGGGTATGTATATGATTTAACTCATTGAGGGGTTATACTTATAGTTATAAATTGAGAGCAAGATAAAATCAGGAGGTTTAGAGATGTTTGAATATACAGAGAAGGTGATGGACCACTTTATGAATCCAAGGAATTTAGGGGAGATACCTAATCCAGACGGATATGGACAGTGTGGTAATCCATCCTGTGGAGATGCAATGCTTTTTACCATAAAAGTAAATAAAGAAACAGACGTGATAGAAGACGTCAAGTTTAAAACATTTGGTTGTGGTTCTGCCATAGCTGTTTCTTCAGTTCTGACAGAAATGGTAAAGGGTAAACCTATAGATTACGCCCTCAATCTGACATACAAAGAGATATTTGAGGAGCTTGGTGGACTTCCATCTCAAAAGATACACTGCACTAACCTTGGACTGGAGACACTCCACGTTGCAATTAAGGACTACCTTATAAAACAGGGAAGAATTGAAGAGGCAAACAAGATACCAGACTGCATAGAAGAAGAGGAAGAAGAAGGTATTGACCTTGAGCATATAGGATAATGAAGGAAAAAAGAAGAGCTATAGCTTTATATTCTGGTGGACTGGACAGCACCCTTGCAGTAAAGCTGATTCAAAATCAGGGAGTTGATGTGGTTGCTGTCCACTTTTATACAGGGTTCTGTATTACAGAAACAAAGAGAAGGAGAGGAGAAAAAAAGCCTGACGGCTCACACTACATGAATCCTGCCCTCAAGTACGCAGCTAAATACGGCTTCAGGCTGGAGATAGTGGACATATCAGAGGACTACTTTGAGATAGTAACAAATCCAAAATACGGATATGGAGCTAACATAAATCCCTGCATAGACTGCAGGGCCTTTATGTATAAAAAGGCAAAACAGCTGATGAAAGAGTTTGATGCTGATTTTATTATTTCAGGTGAGGTGCTGAACCAGAGACCAATGAGCCAGCATCTGAAAGCCATGAAAATAATAGAGAAGGAAGCTGGAGTGGAAGGTCTTGTGCTAAAACCTCTATCAGCAAAAGCTCTTCCTCCAACAATTCCAGAGATAAAAGGGTGGGTTGACAGAGAGAAGTTAGAAGGAATAGTGGGAAGAAGTAGAAAGAGACAGCTCCAGCTTGCAAAAGAGCTAGGAATTGATGAATACGAACAGCCAGCAGGAGGATGCTGTTATCTGACAGATGAGAACTTTGCAAGGAAGTATAAAGAAACCCTTTCTGTGGAAAACAGAATAACAAGGGAAGACCTTTATCTGCTTACAATAGGAAGACATTTTAGACTTCCCACAGGAACAAAAGTTGTTGTATCAAGAAATGAAGGGGAAGGTAACTTTATAAAAGGTCTGAAAAACAGCTACTGGTACTTCGAGCCTGTTGGAAAGGGTGCTGTGGCAATAGCTAAAACTATTGAGAACAGGCCTCTATCGCAGGAAGAGATAAAAATAATTGCAGATTTAGTTGCAAGATACTGTAAAACAGATGAAAATGGTAAAATAGATATAAAATATTTCTCTCCTTCAGAGCAAGGTATAAATGGTGTTATAGAAGGAGAGAGAATGCAGGAAGAAACTGTAGAAAACTGGAGGATATAATGAATTTAGAAAACATAAAGCCGGATATTGTTCATGATGCAACAGGAACATACTGCCCTATACCTATAACAGAACTTGCTAAAGTGATGAAAAAAGCGGAAAAAGGACAGATTGTTGAGCTGTTAGCTGACGACGAAGGGGCTGTTCAGGACGTTCCTGCGTGGTGTGAGACTACAGGGAATGAATTTTTAGGGTATAAAGAAGAAGACGGTATATACGTGTTTTATGTAAAAAAGACTCAGGACTGAGAAAATGGTAAGAATAACAGAAGAAACTAAAGTGTTTCATCTGCTTGAGGAGCATCCAGAAAGCGAAGAGATTATAAGGAAGTATTTTGGATACTTTTATGAAAAAAAATTAGAAGATGTAGCCCTAAAAAGGCTCAGTATTAAAGGGGCATTCAATGTTTTGAACCTCTCTGAAGAGGAGAGGGAAAGATTTTTTATAGAGCTTAACGAGAAGTTAGGCATTGATATTCCAAAAACACATCTGGAGAGAGAGTGATGGTAAAAACAAAAGAGCAGGAAGTAGAACATGTTCTTGATATGATAAGACCAGCTTTAGCCCTTGATATGGGTGATATAAAGCTGGTTAAGGTAGAGAATGATACTGTTTATCTTGAGCTTTTAGGTGCCTGTTCTACATGTCCAGTTCCAGACATAACAATGAAAGATGTTATTATTGTTGCAATAAAGAATTTCCTCCCATGGGTTAAAAAAGTCCAGATAGGACAGCACAAATTTGATATATCAACTCTGTGATGCTTGTTAACGGCGAAACAGAAGTTTACGGAATTATCGGCTATCCAGTAAAACACTCTAAGTCTCCCCAGTTTCAAACTGCAGCCTTCAGACACAAGAATATTAACGCAGTTTATCTTCCCTTTGAGGTAAAACCTGAAAATCTGAAAAAAGCTGTTAACGGAATTAAGGCACTGTCTATCAAAGGTATAAACATAACTGTTCCCCACAAGGAAGAAGTTATCAGATATCTTGATGAAACTTCAGAAGAGGTTCAGTTTATAGGGGCCTGCAACACAGTCAAAAATATTGATGGATACCTGATAGGCTATAACACAGATGCTTATGGATTTATAGAGGGACTGAAGGAGATAGAGCCCCAGTTTCAGGATAAGACTTTTCTGATATTGGGAGCAGGAGGAGCATCAAGGGCTGTTTTGTATGGTCTCATCAGGGAAGGTGCTGAGAAAATATTTGTTGCCAACAGAACAATAGATAGGGTATTTCAGATAATTCAGGATTTTTCAAAATTAAACAGGTTTATTCAGGAAATAATAATTCCAGTTCCTCTTGATAAAGTGGAAGAATATCTCTCTTCTACCCATATTATCGTAAACACAACATCTGTTGGCCTGAAAGATGAAGACCCTCCCCTTTTTGATTACTCAAAGATTCAAAAAAAACATACAGTGGTTGATATTATATACAAAAAGACAAAACTTCTGAAAGTAGCTCAAGAGAAGGGATGTAAGTGGCAGGATGGTCTTCCTATGCTGCTGTATCAAGGAGCAAAAGCATTTGAGATATGGACAGGAGAGAAAGCTCCTGTGGAGGTTATGAGAAAAGTTTTGCAGGAGTAATTAAAAATCCCCCTTTCGGGGGAAAGGAGGGAGAGGGAGGAGGTTTAGGAGAAAACTTAAGTGAATTACATTAATTATGGTATTGCTCCAATGTGAAAATGCTGTGAAAACTTAAAATTTTATAACAAATTCGTTGTGAACGCCTTCGGATTTGACTTTTATCTTTAATCTGTAATGGTCTGCTATCTCCTTTACTATAGCAAGTCCCAGCCCGTAACCTTCGGAAGTCCTTGACCTGTCTTCTCTATAAAACCTTTCAAATATTTTGTCTATGTTCTCTTTATCTATAGGTTTTCCTGTATTTTTTATAGAAACAGATTTTTTCTTTATGGTTATGATGACTTCTCCATTTTTGTAGTTGTATTTTATTGCATTTTCTATTAAATTAAAGAACAGTTTTTCCATATCTGTTTCCGTTGCTTCCACTTCTAAGCTGTCCTCTTCTTTTACAATAACCCCTAAAGACTTTTCTTCTATCTTTGGGGAAAGTATGGACAACTGTTTTTTTATAATCTCGTTTATGTTTACTCTTTTCTTTTCTTTTTCTCCTATGTGACTGATAAAAAGCAGGTCGTTTACTAAACTTTTCATGTAATCAACAGTTTTTGATATGTTTTCTATATTTTTCTCAATGTTTTTAAACCCTTTCTGTTTTATAAGATATAGATTTGTTGATATTACTGTCAGTGGTGTTCTAAGGTCGTGGGATACGTTCTGTGTAAATCTTTCCTGTTTGTCAAATGCTTCTTTTATAGGGGAGAGAATTCTCTTTGATATAAGAAAAGAAAAAACCAGTATTACTGTAGAAATAACAAATGTTGTGTATATCAAAATCAGTTTTAGCTTTTCTAAGTTAGCTAATATTCTGCTCAGGTCTTTCCCAACATATACATAATATAAAGTATCCCCTTTTTTTATTGAACCTCCAAAAAGAACGTCGTGTTTTATTATATTAAATCCATTGAAAAATCGTGATATATTGCACAGCTTGTTTTTGTAAAACACAATTTTTGCGTCATAATTGTAAACGCATAGGTAAGTATCATCTGGTATGTTTATATTTTTTACAAGAGAAAAGTCAATAACAGGATTTTCAACAGTTTTAGAAACTTCAAAAGCTATACCTTTAAGCTCGTCAGAAATCTCATAAAGTATCTGCTCTTTGTAAAAGTAATAAATACTCCCTGAAAATGCAGCGAGTATAAATGTGGATATTGCTGAGATAAGGAGTGTTATTTTAAAGCGAGCTTTTAAAAATTGGTCTAATTTCATTCTATTTTGTATCCTACTCCAGAGACATTCTGGATTATATCTTTGTCCTGAAGTATCTTTCTCAGCAGTTTAATGTTTGCTCTTACTGTTTCCCTTGATGGATAGTCTGTAATGTCCCAGCATTTATTCATCAGACTTTCGTATGTAACCACCTTTCCTCTATTTCTTATCAGTTGCTCCAAGATACAGAACAGCTTAGGAGTAATTATCAGACTTTTTCCGTCTCTGTAAACCTCCCTTTTATCAAGGTCAATGGTTATTCCCTTGATTTTAACTATGTTGGATTTTTCTGTTGATACTCTTCTGATTAATGCTCTTACCCTTGCAAGGAGTTCTTCTATCTCAAAAGGTTTTACTAAGTAGTCATCAGCTCCTATATCTAATCCTTTAACCTTGTCCTGTGTTGTGTCCTTTGCTGTAAGCATCAGTATTGGTGTGTCATCGTTTCTTTCCCTTACTATCTGGCATACCTTAAATCCATCAATTTTGGGGAGCATAATGTCTAATATGACAGCATCGTAATCATATATCTTCATATGTTCAAGGGCTTCTTCTCCATCAAAAACAGTATCAACGTAGTAGCCATTTAACTCTAAAATTTCTTTTAGCGTATTGTTAAGCTCTTTGTTATCTTCAACTACCAAAATCTTCATAATAAAAATCTAAAACTCTTCTGGTGAAATTTATGTGAATAAACTTTCAAAAAATCAATTTATGTTTTATTCTTAGAATATCAAATGATTAAGATTAATGTTGTAAAGGCTTATCTAAAAAAAGAGTTTTCAGAGCTTGTTCGGTCAAAGCTCATAATAATGGTATACCTTATGCCCAGTATGGTTTTAATCCTGTTTGGCTATGGTATAAAGATGGAGGTTTACAATGTTAGAACAGCAATCATAAATTACGATAAATCTCAGCTTTCTTACAGGATTATATCTGCTTTTGAACATTCAAGATATTTTAAAACAGAGGTTATGAACATACCAGAAAAAGAAGCATTAGAAATGATGAAAAGGGCTGAGATAGACCTCCTGATAATAATTCCAGAAAATTTTGAGAAAAATCTACTAAAAGGATTAAAAACAGAGATAGGTATATTTATTGACGCTTCATTTCCTTTCAGGGGGTTGACTATACAGAACTATGCGGAAGGAGTTCTTCTAAAAGAAGCTCAGGAGCTATCCCAGAAAAAACTACCAATCGTTGTAAACCATAGAAATATGTTTAACCAATCAATGAGAGATGAAAATGCCATTGTCCCCGGTCTTTTAGGTATTGTTTTTTTAGTTGCTCCTGCAATTTTATCAGCACTGCTGATAGTAAGGGAAAAAGAGAGGGGGACGATATTTAACTTTTACTCTTCTCCCATCAGAAAGATAGACTTTGTTATAGGAAAATTAACACTTCCATTTTTACTTCATTCTGTAAACATTTTTATAATCTTCCTGTGGGCTACGTATCTTTTTAAGGTTCCTTTTAGAGGGAATTTTTTCATATACTGGATAACTTCTGAGATTTATGTTCTTATTAGCGTGAGCATAGGTCTGTTAGTTTCTATTGTTGCAAGAACACAGATTGTCGCTATCGTTCTTACTATTATTATTACGGTTATTCCTGGTTTTTTATATTCAGGTATTATTATGCCTATCTCTTCAATGAAGGGAGAGGCTGCTTTTGAAGCCCACATCTTCCCTGTTATGTATTACAATCACATTATATACGATGCCTTTCTTATTGGGCAGGGATTTTCTTCTGAAAAAAATCTATTTTACTTTTTTGTCCTCATTTCTTACTGGATTTTTATAACTGTTGCTGGGACACTCCTTCTGAAAAAGGAGCTGAGATGAAAGCTTTTTTAACAGTTTTTTTGAAGGAACTGATAATGTTTTTCAGAAGCTGGGGACTTGTGGCAGTTGTTCTTTACTCTTTTACTGTTGATGTGTATATAGCAGGAAAAGGGTTTGAGGTCAAACCACGGAACGTATCTGTGGGATACGTTGATTTTACAGATGGCGTAATATCGGGGAAAATACTTTCCCATCTTCACTCACCAGAGTTTCAGGAGCCTGTAAGGTTTTTATCAGAAGAGGAGCTGAAAAAAGCCCTGTTTAACAGAAATATTATGGTTGGTATTGTGTTTGACTCTGATTTTGAAAAAGATTTTTTTGAAAAAAAAGCAAAGCTGAATGTTATGTTAGACGCAACAGCAGCAGCTCAAGGATATGTAACGCTTGCTTATCTTCAAAATATTGTCCTTAGATTTGGAGAAGAAAATTTCCCAGTGGAGCTAAAAACCCATAAACTTTTTAACCAGAATTCAGATACGCCTAAGTTTCTGTCGTTAGCAGAGTTTCTGTCTATACTAACACTTATTACAGTTATACTTTCATCTGTAGTTTTTGTGAAGGAAAGGGAAAGTGGAACATGGGACATTATGCTTTTGATGCCTGTGAATTCTAAAATCATAATACTGGCAAAGAGCTTTTCTCAAATTGTTGTTGTTATGATAGGGACAATTATATGTGTAGGGATTGTTTTATTTGGAATTTTTAAACTTCCTATGAACGGTAGTTTTATGGCTTTTCTTGTTCTGACGTTGATTTACTCGTTTTCTATTTCAGGGATAGGCTTGTTTATCGCATCTGTTGCAAAAAATATGCTTCAGGTTGCTCAGCTTTCTGTAATTATTATGATGCCTATTATATTTCTCAGTGGTTCGTGGACACCTATATATTCCATGCATCCTGTCTTGCAGGAACTTTCTCTCTTATCACCACTTAGATACTACATAGAAGGCTGTGAATCACTGTTTTTTAGGGGAACATCTGTTTTTGACCTGTGGATAGACTTTGTGGCTTTACTCGTTTTAGGGGTAGCTTTGTACATGTTTGGATTTAGGAAAATAGGGAAATTATTTTAAGGGATTGATTTTTACTTTTTTCTGGTTTAAATTAATGACTGATGAATCAGTCAACAAAAGAGAAACTTATCAACTCAGCGATTAAAGTTTTTTCTGAAAAAGGATTTTTTAATACTAAAGTGTCTGATATAGTAGGTGAAGCTGGAGTAGCACAGGGAACATTTTACATATATTTCAAAAGTAAAGAGGAAATATTTTTTGAAATAGTCCAGATGGTGGTTGACCAGATTTCAAATATCATAGATAAATATACAACCTACGAAGATGAAACACGCAGGGTTATAAAACTCTTTGGTAGAGAGATTTTTAAAGTGTTGTATGAGTATAAAGAGATAGCTTACATATTTTTCTTTCAGGTTATATGTGTTGGAGGAGAGTTTCAGAGGATATATTTTGATGTGTCCCAGAGGATAAAAGATTTCTACCTGAAAAAACTTTCTAAATACCCAAAATCCCAGCTAAAAGCTGAAATACTTATAGGTTTTGGGAAAAGACTTGTTGAGTTTGATATGCTTGCTGGAAATAGAACCTTTACATACATAGTTTCCCAGTTTGAGGATGCTGTTGACTTGATTTTGGGAGAATAAAATGAAAAAACTGTTGATAATCACCTTGCTACCTGCATTTTCTTTTGGAATGGATATGCAGGAAGCAGTGAATGTGGCATTAGAAAATAATCTTGAAATCAAGCAGGAGAAGGTAAATCTGAAGAAGGCTCAAATTCAGCTGAAGGAAGATAAGAACCTGTTTATGCCAGAGTTTTTCCTTAACTTCTCTTTTACATTCCAGAAAGATACACCTTACACAAAGATACCTGCAGGAGTCCTTCCTTTTCCCCTTTCGTTTAAACAAACTGAGAAGGATTTTAGATATTTTGATGTTGGTATTAATTATCCTATTTTTACTGGCTTTTCAAGGATAGAAAAGCTGAAGATATCAAGGCTTGATATAGATACAGCTAAATATATGCTCTCAGAGAAAGAAAACCACATAACAGCTTTAACGAAAAAAGCATATTTAGATGTTTTAATGGCAAAAAGTCTTGTTGAGATTTACAAAAAGCAGCTTACTGCCGTTGAAAAGCATCTTGAGAGGGTCAGGGCATTTTTTAAAGAAGGTTTAGTAGCCAGAATAGACATACTCCAGACAAAAGTCAGGTTGTCTCAGGTGAAGAGGGATTTAAGAAAATCAGAAGGTGAATTTAAAATAGCATTAGAAAGATTAAAGAACATTCTAAATGTGAAAGACTCTTTTCCTGTGGAACCTGTAAATGTAAACATTCCAGAAAGCTTAAATTTACAGAGTCTTATAGAAAAGGCTTACAAAAATAGAACAATAATAAAAGCTATAGATACAAAGTTAGAACAACTGCAAGGATACGAAAGAATAGAGCGTTCCCCATTTTTACCTAAAATATTTGCACAGGCAAAGTATTTTTACACAGACCAGTATCCATACTTAGACCCAAAAGAAAATTATGCAGTTTCTGTGGGGCTAAGCTGGAAGTTTCAGGGTATAAAACCTTACTATGCATCCTTAAAAGTAAAGCAAGATTACAGAAAAATGAGATTAAAACTTCAACAGCTTAAAAATGACATAAGATTTCAGGTTAAAGCAGCATACGAAAAATATTTAACAGCACGAGAGAACCTTAAAGTAGCTGAGGACTCCCTGTCTGAAGCAGAGGAATACTACAGAATGACTGTTGAACAGTTTAACAACCAATTAGCAACTACTACAGATGTGTTAGATGCGGAGAGTATGCTCACAGCTGCAAGAAAAGGGAAAGAGATTTCTTACTACCAGCTAATAAAAGCATTTGTTGATTTGGAAGAGGCTGTTGGAGGCTCTATCAGATGAAAAACAAGGTGGGCATAGGGATTGTCCTTCTTCTGATTATTGTTTTTGCCGTTATTGCATTTAGATGGATAAAACACAGGATGGAGTATGCAGTAACAGATGCTGTCTTTGTTGAGTCAGACTCTATGGTAAATCTGTCTTTTTACAGGGTAAAAGGAAAAATAGTCAAGATGTTTAAAAGAGAAGGAGATTATGTAAAAAAAGGAGAAGTTATAGCTAAGATAGACGATAGGGATTACCAGCTGAAACTTCAGCAGATAAACGCCCAGATACAGTCCCTCAAACAAAAAAAGGAGTCTCTAAATAGTAAACTTTCAAAAATAAAAAGCCAGATAGATATCAAAATAAAACAGGCTGAGCTAACAAAAGAGCAGGTTACTTCTTCCATTAAAGCCTTAGAAGAGCAAGAGAAGGAAGTATCCCTTCAGATAAAACTTATCCAAAAAGATAGGGAGAGGTTTAAAAATCTCCTTGGTAAAGGTTTAATCCCCCAGAGAAAGTTTGAACAGATAGACACCCAGTATAAAGTATTAATCCACAGGAAAAACTATATAGACAAAAAGATTCAAGAGCTGAAAATACAGCTAAAAAAAGCAGAAGAAGGTATAGCTCTCGCATATACAGAGAAGAAAAGTATTGACGAGCTGAAAAAACAGGTAAAAAGTTTGGGCAAACAGATAGTTGCTCTTGAAAAAAAGAAAGAGGATGTAAGAAACTTGATTAAATACACACGCCTTGTTTCTCCCTACAATGGTTACATTGCCAAAAAGTTTGTCAGCGAAGGGGAGGTTGTTCCGTCAGGAAGGCCTGTTTACTCTATTATTCCAGAAAACTCCCTTTATATCTTAGTTCTCCTTGAAGAAACAAAGCTAAAAGGTGTGAAGGTAGGCAGTGAAGCAAACATATACATAGATGCATTTCCAGACAAAACTTTTAAAGGAAAAGTATTTGAGATAAACCCAGCAACAGCTGCCAAGTTTGCCCTTGTTCCCAGAGATGTAACTGCTGGTGAGTTTACAAAAGTAGCCCAGAGAATTCCTGTAAAGATAAAGATAACAGAAGGAGATACATCTATCCTTAAGGTAGGTCTTGGCGGGGAAGTGGAGATAAAAAAAGTCAGGGATTAGTATGGAAAAGCCTATATATCAGCAAATTTCTGTCTGGGAAAGAACACTGATAACTGTTATTGTGATGCTTGGGGCATTTATGGCTATATTAGACACAACCATTGTTGACATAATCGTTCCTAAAATAACAGCTCCACTGAAAACAGACCTTTATGGTGTTCAGTGGGTCATAACAGCCTATATGATAGCTTCTGCAACGATGCTGATACTTGCCCAGTGGCTGGACAGAAATTTTGGGCTGAGGAATGTTTATATATTTGGAGTGGCACTTTTTACAGTTTCTTCCTTTGCCTGTGGTATGTCAGAGAGTCTTGAAAGTATGATAGGAGCGAGAATTTTTCAGGGAATGGGAGAGGCATTTATAATGGCTACAGCACAGGCTATTCTTTTTTCTGTTTATCCTCCTGAAAAGAAAGGACTTGCAATGGGTATATTTGGTCTTGGAGTCAGTTTTGCACCTTCTCTTGGACCGACGCTGGGGGGATATATTACAGAATACATAAACTGGCGGTGGGTATTTTTTATTAACATTCCTTTTGGTATCCTGACAGTAATACTGGCACTGTTTTACCTGCCAGAAACAAGCCTTATAAGGGAAAAAACAAAACTGAACTTTGTCTCATTTGGATTACTATCAACCTTTACTATAACAACCTTGATAATACTCTCTAAAGGACAACAACTTGGATGGTTTATGTCTGACTTTATTGTGTATCTAACAATTATTGCCGTTTTTTCTCTTCTGTTCTACATTCTCTCTGAGATGGTCTCCAAAAACCCCCTGATAGATTTTTCTATATTCAAAACAAAAGAATACTTTGTAGGTTTTTCCATATTTTTCCTGTTGTTAGGGTTTTCTATGTATCAGGTTTTTTATCTACTTCCCCTTTACTTTGAAAGACTGAAAGGTCTTTCAACTTTTGATGCTGGATTACACATATTAGCATTTGCTGTTTTTATAGCTTTTTTTTCACCTATTGCAGGGATTATGTCTGATAAGATAGGAGAGAAAAAAGTATTGTATGTTGCAGTAATTATATATCTGTTTTCTTCTATGTATTTTCTTCCCAAATTAGAATACTTTACACCTAATCTACAGGCAGCTCTAATGACAATACCGCTGGGAATAGCTCTTGGAATGTTTTTTGCTCCTGTTACAACTCTTGCTTTAAGAAATCTGGGAGATAAAACCTCTCTTGGGACAGGACTTCTCCACTATTCTCGGTTTATTGGAGGTTCTTTTGGAACAGCTATCGCTACCAACGACCTCTATAAATTCGGATACGAACACTTTGAAGGTATTAATAACATACAGAACATATCATACCTAACAATGTTCAAAGAAAAAATTTTTACCATTTTCCTGCAATTCACTTTTCCTGAAAAAGCTGAAAAACTTGCTAATGCTATTATGTATAAACTTCAGTATCTTTATAGTATGAACTGGTCTTTTCAGGACACATTTTTTGTTGCAGGGCTTTATGGGTTGTTAGGCTCATTTCCTGTGTTAATACTTATATACTATGACTTATTTGTGAGGAAAAAAGGATGAACTTTTTAAAGAAATACTGGTTAGGATTAGTTGTTGGTTTTCTTTTTTTTATTGCTGCAGTGATGATTTATAAAAAATTAAATCCTAAAGAACTCCCTCCAAATTTAGTTGTTGGAGTTGGTAGGATTGATGGGGATTTGATAGCCCTATCTTCAAAATATCCAGGAAGAATAAGAGAAGTTTCTGTGTCAGAGGGAGACAGTGTCCACAGGGGACAGACCATTGCCATATTGGAAAGTGAAGAGTATTCAGCTCAGTTAGAAAGTGTAGAAGCACAGATTAAAGCAAAGGAAAAAGAGCTCAAAGCAAAGAAAATACAGCTTGTGATAACTAAGGAAACTCTCCCAGAAGATGTTAAGAAAGCTGTCCAGTCTATAAATGTCCTGAAAGCAATGTTAAAAGAGATTGAAAAAAGTATTGATACGATGTTGAAGGTTGTTAATCAAGACGAAAAGGATTATAAGAGGATTAAAAATCTTTACAGTAAAAATCTTGTTCCAGAAAAAAAGTTAGAAGAAATAAAACTAAAATTAGAAACAGACAAAAACAGCTTAAAATCTCTTTACGATAAAAGGGAACAGATTATAGCAAAGATAAAAGCATCGGAAAGCAGTTTAAAGCAGTCAACATCCATTCTAAAGAGAATAAAAGCATTAGAAGAAGAAATAGAAGCATTGAAAAATGTTATTCTTTCGTTAAAAGCTAATAAAAAACAGATAGAACTGATTATTTCTAATTTAAAAATTAACTCTCCTGTTGACGGGTATGTTGTTGACAAGCTAAAAAATAAAGGGGAAGTAGTGTCAGCGGGAATGCCTATTGTTACTCTAATAGACTCATCACAGCTATATCTAAAAATTTATGTTGACACTATAAAAAACGGAAAGATAAAAATAGGAGACAGAGCTGTCATATTTTTAGATGCATATCCAGACAGACCTATACCTGCAAGAGTTGTAAAAATAGCAAAAAGAGCAGAATTTACTCCAAAAGAAGTTGCAGTAAGGGAAGATAGAATACAGAGAGTTTATGCAGTTCACATAAAACCATTAAAGCCTCAGCCTTTATTTAAACTTGGTCTTCCAGCTATTGGGATAATATCGTTAGACGGAAAGGGTCTTCCAAAAAGCCTTAAAGACATTCCAGAGATTTAACAATGGGATTAACTGTTAAGAATGTTTCCGTCTGGTATGGGAAGAAGGCAGGGATAATAGATGCCTCCTTTGAAGCAAAAGAAGGGGAAATAGTAGGATTTATTGGGCCTGATGGAGGAGGAAAAAGCTCCCTTATGCACGCTATTGCAGGGGTTATAAAGTTTGAAGGAGAAATCACATTTAAAGGGTTCTCTTACAGCTCTCCAAAACAGGCAGAAAAGATAAAAAGCCGTATAGGATTTATGCCGCAAGGAATTGGCCTTGTTCTGTATCCACTGATGAGTGTTGAAGAACATCTAAATTTTTTCACCGAGATAAGGGGACTAAAAAAAGATGAAAAATACTGGAATTACAGACAGCATCTTCTAAAAATGGCAGGTTTGTTCCAATTCCAAAAAAGGGAAGCAGGAAAGCTCAGTGGTGGAATGATGCAAAAACTTTCTCTCATATGCACACTTATTCACAGACCAGAGCTCCTTATTTTAGATGAACCAACAACAGGTGTAGACCCTCTCAGCAGAAAAGAACTCTGGGAAATATTAGACCAGATTAGAAAAGAAGAGGGAATTATCGCTGTTATAAGTACAGGATACATGCAGGAAGCGGAAAATATGGATAAAGTGTTACTCTTTGAAGAGGGGAAGATTATTGGAGCAGGAAAAGCTGAGGAACTAAAACAGTCTGTAAAGAAGTATGTGTATGTGGAAACAGAATGCACGGAGGGATGCTTTACCTTTCACGGAAAAACATACTCACTTAAACCTTTAAAATCTCCCCACGCAGAACCTACACTTGAGGCCGTATTTTTTGTTAATGCTTTAAAAAAATCAGGAGAAATACCTGAAATAAAAATAGGAAAAAGAGAAAAAGAACACAATCTTCCTGACATTGTTCTAAGGGCAAAAGGTTTAACAAAAAGGTTTGGTGATTTTGTGGCTGACGACCACATTGACCTTGAAATGAAGAAGGGAGAGATATTAGGCTTACTCGGAGCTAATGGAGCAGGAAAAACAACCCTGATAAAAATGCTGCTTGGTCTGTATCCAATAGATGAAGGAGAGCTGTGGCTTTTGGGAAAGAAGATACAGAGTTATGAGGATAGAATTGAACTTAAAAGCAAAATTGGATACGTCAGTCAGAGATTTTCTCTCTATAAGGACATGACAGTCAGGGAAAATCTCCTATACTTTGCAAACATGTATCGCATACCTACTACTGAAGCAGTTAAAAGAATAGATAAATTCTCAAGGTGGTTAGGATTTAAAGAGTATTTAGATTATCTTCCAACAGAGCTACCTTTAGGTATTAATCAAAGATTTTCTGTTGCAGCTGCTATTATGCACGAACCTGTTATTTTGTTTCTTGACGAACCTACAAGTGGGGTTGACCCAGTGGCACGAGCCCAGCTGTGGAAACTGATAATACAGCTAAAAGAAAAGTGGAGGATATCAGTATTAATTACGACCCATTATATGAGTGAGGCTGAATTTTGCGACAGGGTAGTCCTGCTAAAACAGGGAAAAAAAATTGCCGATGACACCCCGGAAAATCTATACAAAAAGTTCCCTGAAGCAAAAAGCTTTGAAGATATATTTATCAGATTCTATGAAGATTGATTATGAAAGTTTCCTGTTTTATTACAACGGGGCGTAAAATTTCCTTACTAAAAGGAAAGATATTTTTAAGGAGCTTATTTTAGAGTTTCATCATTACCAAATCCTTGAAGTAATATATAGGAAGATTTTTATTGGATTGGGATTTAGTTTTACTGCCTTTTTTCAATTTATACCAAAATATACTTCTCTTTCACGTATTCTATTGCTTCTTCCTTGTTTTTTATCTCTCCATCTAAATACTTTTTGAATACATCGTCCAATATCTTTCTATATATAGAAGATGGAGGAATGCCTAACTTTTTCAGGTCTTTCCCTGAAAGGAGAAGATTTTTCTCTTCCTCTTTCTTCAATATTCTTATAATTCTCTCTGACAATTCTACATCTGAAGACGCAGATAAAAACACTAAAATGTCTTTTTTTATAAACTTTATTTTTTTGTAAAGCTCAGAGTCTTTTTCTGGCACTTCTTTAAACAGGTCTTTTACTTCAAAATACTCTTCAAAAAATTTTACAGTTTTGTTGAAGTGGTACTTTTCAAGAAATTTGTATGACAGCTCAAAAGGTAGATGGTATAAAAGGGCAAGGAGGTAGTTTGATACTCTGTCTATCTTTATTTCAAAGAACATCTCAAAAGATATGATACTATCCCTCAGTCTGTTCAAAAGTTCTTCTCTTTTTTCATCCATATAAAACTCTGGAATTAGACTATGGAGAACTTTATACCTGTTCATGAGCATAAGTATGTCCACTACTCTGTCTTCATTTAATGAGTAGTTTAACTCAAGGTTAACCCTTCCAGAAGGGGCAAGCTCTAACATATTTTCGTCAACAGCTAATTTTAAGAGTTTTTCTGTAGGCTTTCCAAGTTTAAAGCCCAGTCTTCCTGCAAATCTTAATGCTCTTAATATTCTTATAGGGTCTTCTATAAAGCTGAGCTGGTGCAGAACCCTTATCATTCTGTCTTTTATGTCTTTCAGCCCGTTAAAGTAATCAACTAATATTCCAAATCTGCCTTCTGTTATGTCTATTGCCAGTGTATTTATCGTAAAGTCTCTCCTGTATAGGTCTTCTTTTATGCTTGCTTTCTCAACCTTTGGGTATGCTCCCGGATGGGTGTAAGTTTCTTTTCTTGCTGTTGCAAGGTCTATTTTTTCTCCTGTTTCTAATGTTATCTGGGCTGTCATAAACTCTTCAAAGGTATGGACAGGTAGATTTTTTTCCTTTGCGTATCTCTTAGCAAGCTCAATGGCATCTCCTTCAACAATAACATCAATATCCAGATTTTTTTTACCAAGGACAATGTCTCTAACTATTCCACCTACCAAAAAACTGTTAAATCCCATCTGAGAGGAAACTTTACCTATCTGGATAAGGTGGTTCAGTATGTTCTGTGGAATGAATTTTTTTACCTTTCCTTCAAAGTTTAGAAATTTTGGTTTTATCCTTTCCCTTGATATAAATATGTCTTTTTCTGTATCAAATATCTGACCGTGGAGAACCTTTATTATGTAAGTCCTGTTTATCACTCCCACAGGCTTTCCTTTTTCTATTACAGGGAAGTATTCTTGAGAAGACTGGGATATAATTTTCTCTGCTTCAGCAACTGTCATTTCAGGTTCAAAGGTTATGATACTGTCTATTATAAAGTTTTCTACTTTTACTTTTTTAATGCCGTGTTTCAGACTTTCTTTTATCACTCTGGATAAAATAATTCCTACAAATTTTCCTTTATTGTCAATAACAAATAGAATAGGAGCTTTATCTGCTTTTTCCTGAATTTCCTCAATAGTTTGGTCTTTTTTTATAATAGTAATTTCCCTGGACATAAATTCTTCAATTTTTTTATTTCTGTAAGCTTCACTGAGTAACAAACCTTCTATGTAATTTTTTATCTCTTGAACAGTCATTCCTTTAACTGTAGCACTTGCTGCAAAAGTGTGTCCTCCACCTCCAAGGAAAGACATTATTTTCCCAACATCTATGTTTTGGTCTTTTGAACGGGCAATGATACTGGTTTTCCCCTTTTCGTTAATTAGAACAAAGAATGCATCTGCCTCTTGCAGAGGTTTAATCATGTGGAGGAATCCTGATATGTCAGGTACATACTTGCTGGAATAGGCAAATGTGAATATGACTTTTTTGCTTTTCAGCAGGAAAAACTGAACATTTTCTATAAGCTGATGTATTATAGATATCTGTTCATAATCTATTCTTTCTTCTATAATGTTTTTTATAGTTTCAAGGTCTGCTCCTTTTTTTAGTAAAAATGCTGCTGTTTTCATGTCTTTGTCTGTTGTTGTTGTATAAGTGAAACTTCCTGTGTCTTCATATATACCTAAAGCAAGTAGTGTAGCTTCTTCAGGGGTTAAGGGAATTTTTTTCTTTTTAATCTCTTCTACCACTATTGTTGTAGCAGCTCCAGTTCTTTTTATCTTTTTAATTGCATTTGGAGGTAGTTTTTCCCTTACAGGGTGATGGTCGTATATGATAATCTGTGTATTTTTTTTTATGTATTCTCCTAACTTTTTTTGAATAAGATTGTAATTGTTGGTATCTGCAAGGAAAATAGTATCTATGGCATCTATCTCTTCTTTTCTTATAATTTTGGGATTTAATAAACTTTCAAATCTTTTTAGGGCTAATTTCACGCTTGAAGATACAGCTCCGGGAAGTAAAATCTTTGCTTCTGGGTATAACTTTGTTATTCCATAAGCTGTTGCGAGGGCATCTAAGTCTGCTCCTTCTACGAGAAAAACAGCTTGCAAATTTTTCTCCTTTTGCATATAATATTTACCTCATTTGCCCAGGTGGCGGAATTGGCAGACGCGCTGTCTTGAGGGGACAGTGCCCTTAACGGGCGTGCGGGTTCGACTCCCGCCCTGGGCACCATTAAACGCCTCCTATCATCATTTTATCAACTAAGATAGAAGGGCTTCCGAAATTACCGTAAAATTTCAGGTCATTTCCTATCTGAATTATACTTTTTAATAATTCAAAAAAATTCCCTGACAGCGTAACACTATTAACTGGTTGAACAATCTCTCCATTTTCTACGATAAATCCTGAAACCCCAACAGAAAAGTCTCCAGTTACAGGATTTGATGTGTGTAATCCAAGCATTTCAACAACATGGAAATATCTGTCAGGGTAATTTATTTTCTTATTTCCTTTATCTACAAAAAGGTTTGATGGTTTAATAGAAGGTAAATCCTTGTAGGAGTTTCTAAATCCATTACCTGTGCTTTCTGCTTTTACCTGTGATGCTGTGTATAGGTTGTGTAGAAAATTTTTCATAATGCCACTTTTTATTATGTAGGTTTTTTTTGTAGGAACTCCTTCATCATCATAACTTCTGGTCATTATACCACCTAATAATTTTCCATCATCTATGATATTGAGAGTTTCTACACCAGCTTTATCCTCTATGTTCAGTTTGTTTTTATTTTTTATCAGAAATTCCCCTGAAAAAGCAGGATAAAATACTTCTAATAGCTGGGAAAAAGCATAAGGAGGAAAGTTTATGTACATTTTTGTGGTTTGAATAGGTTTTGCATTTAGCAGGTTAATCGCATTTTTGACAGTTTCTTCAATTGTTCCATCTAAATCAAGGTCTTTTAGATATCTTGACTGAGTAAATCCCCACACAATCTGGAAGTTACCGTTTTCTTCAGCTACAGGAGATATGGAAACGGTGTAAATAGTTCCCTTTTCTGATATGTCAAGACCTTCACTGTTAATAATTTTGTATTGGAATATGGTTTCTGAGAAACTGCAATCTCTTATGTTTTTTATTCTGCTATCTTTTTTTCTCAGGGAGTATTCTATCTCTATGGGGAGATTTATTTTTTCTTCTGCTTTAATCTTTTCTGCTGTATAGCTGTCGTATTCCTCTAATGTTTGTTCTATTTTTTCTAACTTTTTAAATGGTATAAATTCTTCAGGAGAAGAAATTCTACTTATTTCTATAGCCTTTTCAACAGCTCTTTCTATATTGTCTTTGTTTACGTTAGTGGTGTATGAGAATCCTGTATGACCTTCCCTGTAAACTCTTATACCAATACCAGTATCTTCTGAATTAATCAGGTTTTCTATCTGGAAATTTTTGGAACTGCTCTTTAATTTTTTTGTGCTTAGGAGATATATTTCCCATTTATAATTTTTTAGCAGCTTTTCTACAGTCTGAAGCATCTCTAATTTTTCCATTGTTTTAGCACCTGTGGGACTGTAACTATCTTTCCTGTTTTCCTGTCTATACAGGCGTGTTTTGTTTTTCCTTCTGCAATAATGATTTTTCCCAAATAGACTGTGTAGTCAAAACTAAAAAAATATCTATCCATTGAGGAAAGGTTCAGATGAATACTAAATACATCTCCAAATCTCAGAGGCTTCTTGTAATGTATAGAAAGCTCTAACAGAACGATATCAATGTTTAACTCCTCTCTTATTTTTTCGTAGGGCATTCCTTTTTGCTCAAGGAAAAAACCTCTTGCTTCTTCAAAATATCGGGCATAGTTTGAGTGGTGGACTATTCCCTGAGCATCTGTTTCATAAAAAAACACCTTCCTTGAATAAATCATTCCTCTTCTATCTCTTCACTGATAGATTCCCACATCTTTGATGCACCTGCTATGTAGCCTTTTAGAAAGCCGTCAAGCTCTATAGTTACTGTTATAGCGTCTGATGTATTTCCGTGGTCAAGGTCAAACTGGGTGAGTAACACGACAGATACCAGACCTTTTTCTGAAAGAGCATCCCAGGCTTCTCCATAAGGGAAAGCCATAAAAATCTGTCCGTTATCTTTGTGGAGGGTCAGCATCAGATAAGGTTCGTGTTCTTCTTCATCGTAATCTACGTCAACATCTACTTCCCAGCATGTTTCTTTGTTTTCTATCATCTCTTTTATATAACTGTCTGGTTCAACAATAGCAATAATTTCCCCTTCTTCAGACATTCTTACGTCATAAGGTTGATAGATGTGCTCTTCCAATTTTAACCTCCAATAAGTTTTTTGCTCTCTTCTAATATCATATCAACTTCTTCCTTTTCTGGCATCTCTACATATATTCTGAGGACAGGTTCTGTCCCTGAAGCCCTAAGTAAAATCCATCCGTCGTTTTCAAATATAAATTTTACTCCATCTGTCAGGTCAATTTCTTTTATCTTTTTTCCTGCTATCTCCTTTAATGGCTCTTTTTTTAGTTTTTCAACAAGGTTTCTTCCTTCATCTCCTTTAACTTTTAGGTCTAATCTCTTGTAGTAAGCTGTTCCAAATTCTGAGAACAGGTTTTCTATCAGCTGTGTTAATGGTTTTCCATGTAGATGAATCATCTCAAGTATCATAAGTCCAGACAGTAATCCGTCTCTTTCTGGAATGTGAAATCCAAACCCATAACCTCCAGACTCTTCCCCTCCAAAAGCTATCTTTTCTTTTAAGAAAATGTCCGCTATATACTTAAAGCCAACAGGGGTTTTAAACAGTTTCAACCCTTCTTTTTGAGCAATTCTATCTACTAAATATGTTGTTGACACAGTTTTGGCAACAGCTCCTTCTGTTTTTCTATTCCTTACCGTATGAAGAAGTAGAAGGGCAAATATGATTTGTGTATTAATGTATTCCCCTGCTTCGTCAACAATACCAACCCTATCACCATCTCCATCATTTGCTATACCTGCTACCGCTTCTTCTGCGACGACTTTGCCCCTCAGGAGAGGTATGTTTTTTTCAATGGGTTCAGGATGTTTAAATCCAAAAAATGCATCCCGGTAGTGATTTATTTCTACTACATCTATAAGTGTATCCTCTAATACCCTGTTTAGTAACCCGATAGTAGCCCCATGCATAGGGTCGTGAATAACCTTTTCAGGGTGTTGATTAAAAACCCCAGGTATTATGTAACTTTTCAGTTTTTCCACATAGTAACTGTTAAGATTTATCTCTTCCCATTGAGTTTTTCCTGTTTTTGGAACAGCCTTTTCTATTTTTTCTTCAACATTTTTTATTATCTCTGGGGTTGCAGGTCCTCCGTAATTTCCTTTTATCTTATATCCGTTATACTGATAGGTGTTGTGGGATGCTGTAATCATAACTCCTTCATCTGCTCCAAACTCTTTTACTGCGAGGGAAAGAGCAGGTGTAGAGCAGAAACCTTTAGACAATATAACTTTAAAGCCATTTGAAGAAAAAACTTCAGCTACTGTAGAAGCAAAATCTTCAGACATAAAACGGGTGTCGTATCCTACAACAACTTTTTTACCGTTTTTCTGTTTCAGATGGTCTGCATGTGCCTGAGTAACCTTGAGAAGATTGTCAATAGTAAAGTCTCTGGCAATAACTGCCCTCCATCCATCTGTTCCAAACTTTATGTTCATCTAACCCTCCTTATGAATTTTTCTAATCATGTTTTCTGTGGCTTTTCCAAAATAAAATCCCTGTCCATAAGAAACACCAAGTTTTTTTAATGTTTCTAACTCTTCTTTTGTTTCTATCATCTCAGCAAGAAGTTTTATTCCTTTTTCTTTGCATATGTAAGATATACCTCCTACTATTATTTGATTGTCTCTGTCTTTGTCAATATTTTTGACTAAGGAGCCGTCTAACTTAATTATGTCAATATCAAAATGCTTTATATAAGAGAAAGTTGAGTAACCTACCCCAAAGTCATCAAGGGCAAATCTTATACCTTTGGATTTTGCTATTCTTATTGCTTCTTTTACTACGGTGATTTCACTAATTGCTTCTTCTTCTGTTATTTCTAAGACAATACTTTCTTTTGGAATGTTGTTTTTTTCCAGCAGTTCCACAAGATTCATCAGATGTTGCGGGTCCTGTATGTAAGGTCTTGAAAGGTTGAAAAACAACATCTGTGGTGTTTCACCTCTTTTACAGAGAAATTCTACAGTTTTCCTCTGAATTATCTCATCAATTTTCAAAACAATTCCAAACTTAATTGAGGTGGAGATAAATTGGTAGGCAGATATAATAGTATCATCTTCCTCAATTCTTGCAAGCACTTCATACCCCACAATTTCCATACTGTCAAGATTTACAATAGGTTGGAAGTAAGGTATAATCCTATCTTCTTTTATAGCTCTGTCAAGGAAGTTTTTACTTTGGAATTCTTCTCTTTGTATTTTTGCAATTTCTTCTTTTTCTAACACAACAACTTGATTTTTACCTCTTTTCTTTGCTTCGTAAAGGGCAAGGTCTGAAGCCTGCAGTATCTGTTCAAAAGTCTCTCCATGTTCTGGGAAGCCTGCCACCCCTGCACTGATTGTTAAAGTAAGGGCATAGTTATTTATCTCAAAATGATATTCTGATATTTTCCTTTTAATTCTTTCTGCAAGTTTGACTGCGTTTTGTATGTTTGTTTCAGGAAGAACAATGATAAACTCCTCCCCTCCGTATCTTCCTATTTTGTCAACATCTCTTACCTCTTCTTTCAGGATGTCTGCTATTTTTTTAAGGACAATATCTCCTATTGTATGACCGTATGTATCGTTTATGGCTTTAAAGTCATCTATGTCTATCAGTATTATACTGAAGCTGTGGTGATATCTTTTTGACCTTTCTACCTCTTTTTCTGCAAACTGAACAATCGCTCTCCTGTTGTAAAGCTTTGTTAGAGGGTCATAAGTTGCGAGATTGAGAAGGTTTATGCTGTAAACTAAATGGGAAACAATCATATCTATATAATTGATGTCTTCTTCTGAAGGTTTTTCTTCCCTTTTGAAGGACAAAAGAAAAATAGAGTATTCTTCGTTTACTTCCCTTTTTATAGAAACTATATAGATACTTTCCCTTTGGCTTAGTGTTATTCTGTTTTTTTCTCTGATTTTTGAAAGTTTACTGAACTCTTCACTTTCGTGTGATATAGGAACTGTTCCACTGAGATACCTATCAGAATGCACCTTAAATACGCATTTGTTGTCAATTTTTGAGAAAAGACATAGCACTGTTCCTTCGGCCTGAAGCAGCTCATCTAATCTGTCAACAGTAAAAAGAGAAAAACGGTGTATGTCGTTTGTCATAGATATCATTTTAGATGTTGTTTGAAGGACAAGTGACATTCCCATCTGATGTTTTAGTATTTTTAGCCTTGTGTCTTCAAGAACTTTAGATATCTGGGCAAACTCATCTTCCCCAAAATTGTGTAACTCAAATCTGACGTTTGCAAGACCTTTTTGGTTCATCCTTTCTATGTCTTCTTTTAACCTGTAAACAGGATACAAGAGCACCTTTTTAAATATGAAACTATACAGTAGCATAGCTAAAAGGAAGAATGCAGAAAATACAGTAGCATTCTTTATTATAGAGCTTAGAACTACAGACCTTAAAATCTGGGAGTTTTCTACACAACCTACAATATAAAAATTACTGCTTTTTACTTTCTGTGGATAACATATAAAAGACTGGTATTTCTTTATAGAGTGTTCAAGTATAAACAAGGGTTCGTAATTAGATATAAAGCTTTTTTTAGGGTCAAGGATATCTTTTATAGCTGACTTACTAGCATAAATATAGAAGCTGTTGGCAACATTTATGACTATAAATCTGTCTTTTAAGACATACTTATTTTTTGTGTTTTTTTTCAAAGGAGAGACGACCCTTCCTAAAAATATCCCATCATTTTTTAGATATATCCCGTAAATTTTGTATCTTTTAAAAGTGGTATAATCTGGTTCTATTTCTGTTTTTCTATACTGGGACAGAATAATTTTTCCGTTGTCCTCAATTTCTTTTAATGTTTTTAACAGTATCTCTTCTTTTATAACAACTGTTTTTTGCAGTGCTTTTTTTACGTTTTCTTTTTCTTCTTTTATGTTTATGATTGTAAAGATTACGTTTACTACAGCTGATGTTGCTACAAATAGTAGTATTAGTATTAAAACAACCTTTTGACCATAGCTTTTTATTCTTGCCCTTTTTTCAAGAAATCTATTTAATTTAAACCAAAAATTATTTCTCATACTCATATTCTATTTTATAGTATTCCATCTATTAATAATAATCCTTTTCGTTTAATTTTAAAGATAGGAAAATTTATGGGTTATTTGTATATAATTATTTATTACTACAAAGGTGAGGTAGTTGATGAAGAGAAACAAGTTTTACGTTACTACACCTATCTACTACGTTAATGATGTTCCTCATCTTGGGCATGCATACACAACTGTCGCAGCTGATGTTTTGGCAAGATATAACAGACAGAAAGGGGTTAAAACATTTTTCCTTACAGGAACAGATGAACACGGCCTAAAGATACAAAAGTCTGCCGAAGAGAAGGGAATTAGTCCAAAAGAGTTAGCAGACATAACCCATCAGAAGTTTAAACATCTGTGGGAAACTTTGAACATATCCTACGATAGATTTATAAGAACCACAGACCCTGACCACATAAAAGCTGTCCAGCATATATTCCAGAAATGTTATGAAAATGGAGATATATACCTTTCAGAATACGAAAGCTGGTATTGTGTGGGTTGTGAAGAGTTTAAAACAGAAACAGAGATTAAAGATTACGATTACAGATGTCCTATACATAAAAAACCCTGTGAGAAAGTAAAGGAAGAAAGCTATTTTTTTAGACTTTCCAAGTATCAGGATAAACTGCTGAAACTGTATGAAGAAAACCCTTCTTTTATCCAGCCAGATTACAGGAGAAACGAGGTTGTTTCTTTCGTAAAACAGGGATTAAAAGACCTATCAGTCTCAAGACCAAAAAGCAGGGTAAAGTGGGGTATTCCTGTTCCATTTGACCCTGAACATACCATATATGTGTGGTTTGATGCACTGACAAACTATTTAACAGGGGTAGGTTATCCAGATAATACAGAGATGTTTAGAGAGTTCTGGCCTGCAGATGTTCATATTGTAGGTAAGGATATATTGAGGTTTCACGCAGTTTACTGGCCTGCATTTTTGATGAGTGCAAGGTTGAATGTTCCTGATAGGGTTTTTGCCCACGGATGGTGGACAGTTGAAGGACATAAAATGTCCAAATCTTTAGGAAATGTTGTTGACCCTTTTGAAGCAGCAGAAAAATACGGTGTTGACCAGCTAAGATATTTTTTACTTAGAGAAGTTCCTTTTGGTCTTGATGGGGATTTCTCTGAAAAAGCAGTAATAGGAAGGATAAACTCAGACCTTGCAAACGACCTTGGTAATCTTTTTTCCAGAACTTTGTCTATGATAAACAAGTTTTCAGGAGGAGTAATAAAAAAAGGAAAAGAATTTACAGAATTGGAAAAGGAATATCAGGAGCTCTACACATACACAATAGGCAAATACGACAGGTTTATGGATAATCTTGAGTTTAGCAGAGCTTTAGAAACAGTGTGGGAATTTATAGACTTTTTAAACAAATATATAGTTAAAACAGAGCCGTGGAAACTAAACAAAGAAGGAAACAGTTACTTAGATACTGCCCTTTACACCCTTGCTGACGGTCTTTTGCTTGTGATTTATCTCCTTTCTCCTTTTATGCCAAGCAAAATGAGACAGGCTCTTGAGTATATAGGAATAGAAAAATTACCGAAAACTGTCTCTCCATTCTCTTTTCCAGAAGAAATACAGGTTAAGAAAAAGATAGAACCGCTATTCCCAAGGGTTGAGATTGAGGAGGTTAAAAAAGTGAAAAAAATAGAAAAAGTAGAAGAGGATGTAATTTCCATAGAAGATTTCTCTAAATTAGAGCTAAAAGTAGGGGAAGTTATTCAGGCTGAAAAAGTGCCAAAAGCGGATAAATTACTAAAACTGACAGTTAATTTAGGAGACGAAAAAAGAACCGTTGTATCAGGTATAGCCCAGTATTATACTCCAGAAGAATTAGTAGGGAAAAAGGTTGTGGTTCTTGCAAATCTTAAACCAAGGAAAATCTTTGGAATAGAATCAAAAGGAATGATACTCGCAGCAAAAGATAAGAACAGACTGCGTTTGGTAACTGTTGATGGAGATGTGCCAGCTGGGGCGGTAGTATCCTGACGGGGAATTGTATGAAGTATAAATATCTTACAGAGGATATTATTCAGAAAATAGAAGAATGCAGGGGCAGATTTCCTTTAAAGGAGCAGTGTATTATTCCAGCCCTTCATCACATATTGGATAAACATAGAGACATTGTTCCTGAGGCAGTGATAGAGCTATCAGATTATCTTAAGGTTCCTGTCTCACATATTGAAGGAATAGTTACTTTCTATGACATGTTCAGGCACAGGAAAAACGCAAAAAATCATATAAGAATATGTAGAAACCTGCCCTGTCATCTTGCAAACTTCCATAGTCTACTTGAAAAAATAAAGGAGAAAACAGGAGCAGATGTAGGCAGGAGTAGTTCCGATGGATTATGGTATATAGAGTTAGTTGAATGTATAGGAAGCTGTGGCATAGCTCCTGCATTTTTAGTAAATGACGACCTGTATGATGGAAGCAAGATAAAGACTGAAGAAGATTTAGAAAAAATATTAAGTAAATATAGATAAGTTTACTGCAAGGTAGAAAATATGAGAGAGAAAATTTCAGAAAAAGAGCTCCTTGAAGAGATAATAAAAATTGCAATGCTCTTAAAAGAAAGGTCAGAAAAAGAAGATGAGAAAGACAGCACTATAGTTAATCTGTCAATTATAAAACCAGAAATTTATTCCCTTTTTATGCAGAAATTAGCAGACATGACAAAAGAAGAAATAACAGAGCTGATAACAGGTGTATATTTTAAATTTAGGAACATAAAGATTATCAAATCAGTAAACAGAAGTATAAATGAAGAAGGTTTTTCTTATGATACTTATCTTCCAAAATTGATTGCTGATATGATTTTAGAAACATTTATGTCAGATGAGAACGAGGATATAGAGGACATATACGTACCAGAAGATTTAGAAGCTGAATATATAGGAGCAACTATAAAAAAATTAGTAAGAACAATACAGGAGATAAAACCAGAATATTATCCGATTTACTACGGAGATATAACTTACTCAGGTATAACAGACTTTATAATTTCCCGATTTTCCAAACCTATCAATAGAAGCAATTTTTCAATTTCACACCCATTATTTTCATTAATGTTAAAAGACGAAAAAATACGCAAATATACGCCTGAAATAAGACAACATTATGGATACATGTATTCAAAACCCTTATTCTATGAACTGATTCGCATTGGAATTTTCGTTCAACTTATGTTTGATTTCTTAATATTTTCTTTTAAGAAAAAAATTTCAGAAATATTACTAACTGGAGATAAAGAAAAAGCAGCAAACAATTTTGAAAAGCTGATAAAATCACTAAGTGAAGTTTACATAGACTTTATATTAGATAGAAACATATCATTAACATCTAAGGAATTTGGTGAATTCTTAGTAGAGGCAAGAAAATTTTTGGAAAAAAATTATGATGAACTATTTGAGTTGGTAGAATATTTAGAAGATGACTATACAGTTGAGTTGATAAATTTTAACAGAACCGTTACAGAAATTAAATACAAAAACAAAGAAGGGGACGAAATTTTTAAATTTGTCAGTATGTACGGATTAGAAAACATAAAAAAAGAAGAACTGGTGCTGTCTTTTGATAGTAGTTTGTTATACTCATTTTTAGATTATGCTTTAAAAAATTCCGGTGATAAGGAGTTTTATCGTTTATTAGAGTTTACAGAATACATTATTAATAACATGCCCTACATTTCAAAAAATTACGATTATCAGCATTTAGATGAAATTATAGACTCAATAGCTTTTGATGAAAAGGGACTTGACCCCTATTACGCACATATGTATTTGAAATATCTATACAAGACAGAACAGTATGAAGAATTTGTTGAGTATTTTGATAAATTTCAAGATGATTTAGAAGAATATATGTTTTTATATAAACTATTTGCACTTTATTTTGCCGGAAAGGTAATAAAAGAAGATTTAATTGAGGTTTTAGAACGCTTAATAAAAGAAGATAACTATTTCCATGGAAATATGCTCGTTCCTATTCTAAGCTCTTTAAAAAATGAAGGAAATCTATCTAAAATAATTGATAATTCTGTTGAACATGAAGAGGATGTGTTAGATTTAATTGATTTATATCCATATGAACCGGAATTTTATAAAAAATTAAACATTAAGTTTGAGTATGAACCAAAACAGTTGAGGTTGTAAATGAGCATAAGAGATAAAATACCTCACATTCCAGAAATACATGTTGAGAGCAATTTAAATCTTCTACTTAGAAGGGCTAAAGAAAACAGAACTGTTGACATAGAAGAGTATGAAACAACAGGAGGATATTCTGCTTTAAGAAAAGCTTTAAATAAATTTTCCCCTGAAGATATTGTTGTTCTTGTTGAAGAAAGCACGCTAAGAGGCAGAGGGGGAGCTGGCTTTCCAACAGGAAGGAAATGGAGATTTGCTCTGATGAATCCACCTCCCAGATATCTGGTATGTAATGCTGACGAATCAGAACCAGGAACTTTCAAGGACAGGATAATAATAGAGAGGGACCCCCATCTACTTTTAGAAGGAATGATAATAGCAGGTTATGCCCTTGGAGCAAAAGAAGGATACATATACATTAGAGGAGAATACCCTGCTGGATATCTTATATTAGAAAATGCTATTAACGAAGCAAAGGAAAGGGGATATTTAGGGAAGAATATATTAGGAACAGACTTTTCTTTTGATATAAAGGTTTACAGAGGAGCAGGAGCTTACATCTGCGGAGAGGAAACTGCTTTACTTGAAAGCTTAGAAGGCAAAAGGGGACATCCACGGCTCCGACCCCCCTATCCTGCTCAATCTGGTTTATATGGAAAACCCACCGTTGTTAACAATGTGGAAACCCTGTCAAACATACCAATTATTATCACTTATGAAGCATACTTTATGAACATAGGACCTGCTGGCTTTTATGGTCCTAAACTATTTCCTGTTAGCGGGAAGGTAGAAAAACCAGGAGTTTACGAAGCAACAATGGACATAACTTTGAGAGAGCTGATAGAGATGGCAGGAGGTGTAAAAGGGGGTAAACAGGTAAAGGCAGTATTTGCAGGGGCATTAGGGATTTACAGAGAAGATGAGTTAGATATGCCTATGGATTACTCTCCAAAAGGGTTTGGTGGAACAGGAACAACCATAGTGCTTGACGAAGATGACTGCGTAATAGATGCACTCCTTGTTGTAACACAGTTTTTTCACCACGAGAGCTGTGGTAAATGCACCCCCTGCAGAGTAGGAACTTACGAACAACACCAGATACTGAAAAAACTGAAAGAAGGAAAAGCAACCAAGGAAGAGGTAAATTACTTGAAACATTTATCTCAAAACATACCTGCCAACTCTATATGTGGGCTTGGTTTTTCTGCTCCTAATGCAGTTTCAGATGCTCTTAAAAAATTCTCTGAAGAGATAGAAGCACACCTGAAAGGTGAGTGTCCAGTATGCTTTAACAGAGGAGATTAATTATGGAATACAGAAATTTAGGTAGTACAGGTCTGAAAGTTTCCGTAATATGTGTTGGAGCTATGACTTTTACAGAAAAAGGGTGGAGAACAGCTGGAAGTATGAAATTTTCAGAGATTAAAAAAGTTGTTGACACAGCAATAGATAGAGGGGTGAACTTTTTTGATACTGCTGATATATACGCCTTTGGAGAGTCAGAAGAGCTTTTAGGCAAAGCCCTTGGAGACAGGAAAAATGACGTGATTATTGCAACAAAGGTAAGGGGAGTAATGTCTGAAGACCCTAATGACAGGGGACTTTCCAGACACCACATATTCAAATCTATTGACAGCTCCCTGAAAAGACTGGGAAGGGATTATATAGACCTGTATCAGGTTCACTGGTGGGACAGTTCTACACCTATTGAGGAGACATTAGAAGCTCTAAATGACCTTGTTAGAATGGGAAAGGTCAGATATATAGGTATATCAGACTTTGCAGGCTGGCAGATAGCACGGTCTGTAACCCTTCAGGAGATGAAAGGATACTCAAAATTTGTCTCAGCCCAGATGTATTACTCCCTTTTAGGGAGAGATATAGAATTTGAGGTCGTCCCAGCTTGTCAGCATCTTGGTTTAGGAATACTGGCATGGAGTCCCCTTGCAGGGGGATTTTTAACTGGAAAGTATTCCAGGGAAAACATTCCTGAAGATTCCCGATATGCTCGCATGGAAAGACCATTTTTGCGGTTTGATTTTGAGAAGGGTTATTTTGTTGTTGATGAATTAAGAAAAATTGCTCAAAAGTATGAAACTTCTGTATCGCAAGTCGCTCTTAACTGGATTAAATCAAAACCTTTTATCAGCTCTATAATTATCGGTGTCAGGTCAGTTGACCAGCTGTTAGATAACTTAGGGTGCGTCAGCTGGGATTTGACTGAAGAAGATGTGGAGTATTTAGACCAGATAACTCAGACAGACAGACCTTATCCCCAGTGGTTTTTAGATATGTTTGCTGACCTTTAAGGAGAAAGATGTACAACTGGCAAAAAATATTTCAGGAAGTAAAAAAATACAAAAAAGAGCTTATCTTAGGTCACATATTTGCTGTAATAGCCACTTTGATAAGTATACCTACCCCATTGTTTCTACCTCTTCTTGTAGATGAAGTTCTCCTGAATAAACCGGGGATATTTATTGAAACTTACAAGAAGCTCTTTGGAGAAGGAAATCCTGTAACATATACCTTGGCTGCTCTGATTATTGTTTTGATAATGAGATTTTTATTTTTTGTGTTTAATGCTCTTCAGGCAAAAATATTCACAAAAATTTCAAAAAGTGTTACCTACAAAATCAGAGAAGACCTACTTAAACATCTAAAAGATGTGTCTATGGCAGAATTTGAAACAGTAGGAAGCGGAGCAATAGCATCAAAACTGATAACAGACGTGAACACAATAGATGATTTTATCGGTAAAACTGTAAGCAGGTTTATCATATCTGTTTTGACGATAATCGGTGTAGCTGTTGTGCTGATTTTGATAAACTGGAAGTTAGGACTTTTAATAGTATTTCTAAATCCTGTGGTTATATACTTTACTACTGTTATAGGGAGAAAAATAGGTAAACTAAAAGGTATAGAAAATAAAGCAATTGAAAAATTTCAAGAAAAGCTAACTGAAACATTAGACCTATTCTGGCAAATCAGGGCAAGCAATAGAGAAAACTCTTTTATACAATCAGTTTTAGAAGCAGCAAAGGAGGTAAAAAAAACTTCTATTGAGTTTGGATGGAAAAGTGATGCAGCAGGAAGGCTATCTATGTTAGTATTCTTGTCAGGTTATGAAGTGTTCAGGGCAGTAAGCATACTATTCGTAGCTTACTCAGATCTAACGATAGGTCTGATGCTTGCGATTTTTGGTTATCTGTGGGTAATGATGACACCTGTTCAGGAACTGCTTTCTATCCAGTATGCGTTTCATTCAGGGGAAGCTGCATTAAACAGGATAAATGAAATCCTACAGATGAAGAAAGAGCCAAAATATCCTCACATCCTAAATCCTTTCAAAAACAGAGAAACCTGTTCAGTAAAACTGAAAGATGTTTACTTTTCCTACGATGGGAAAAATTATGTCCTTCAGGGAATTAATATAACAGCAGAGAAAGGTAAAAAGATAGCCATAGTAGGAGCAAGTGGAAGTGGTAAAACAACCCTTGCCCACATAATGGTAGGTTTTTATGCTGTTGATAGAGGCGATGTTTTATACGACGACATTTCTGTAAAGGAAATCGGTCTTGACGTTGTCAGGGAAAATGTTTTTTTAGTCTTACAAAATCCTATGATGTTTAACGATACTATCAGATTTAACCTGACCCTGGGAAAAGACATTTCTGAAGATAAAATATGGGAAGCTTTAGAGATAGCCCAGATGAGAGATGTTGTAGAAAGTATGCCTCAAAAATTGGATACCCTTATAGGAAAAAACGGCATAAGATTGTCTGGTGGACAAAGACAGAGACTTGCCATAGCAAGGATGATACTCCAAAATCCCAAAGTAGTAATATTAGACGAGTCAACTTCAGCTCTTGATACCCATACAGAGTATAAACTGTTTACAGCTTTGCAAAAATACCTTGAGAAAAAAACAGCAGTAATAATAGCCCATAGACTGAGCACAGTCCAGCAGGCAGATTACATATACGTTTTAGACAAAGGTAGAGTTGTTGAGGAAGGAACACACCAGGAACTGATAGAAAAAGAAGGCATCTATAATCAATTTATGAAAAAATATTTTTCAGGTTAAATTTACAAAATTATTAGCCGATAAAATAAATTATGAAAAACACGAAAAATAATTTTAAGAGGAGATAGATGAAATTTCTGAAAAATATGTCCATTAAGAAAAAAATCTTTATCCTTACCTTTGTCCCTATCTTAACTACTATTATGTATGCTGTTAATCTATGGCTGAATAACTACAAGATTTATAAGGAAGAAGTTGTCTTAGAAAAGAGCGTTATTCTTTCAACAAAGATATCAGCTCTTGTTCATGAGCTACAAAAAGAAAGGGGAAGAACCGCTGGCTTTTTAGGAAGTCAGGGAACAAAGTTTCGTTTGGAGCTACAACAGCAGCGAAGACTTACAGACCAGAAATTGAGAGAGTTAAAAGAACACATCAAAGATATAAATAAAGGAGATATTTCAGAGGAAACTTATCAGGAGCTGAAAAGTTCACTGAATATGATAGAAAGATTACCAGAAATAAGAAGTGCTGTAGATTCACTGAGTATAGAAGTTGGTAAAGCTATAGGATTTTACACAAACCTAAACTTTCATCTGTTAAAAACTATAGGCTCTTTTGCAAAAAGTAGCTCTAATGCCCAGATTACAAAAGAATTGACAGGATATTTAGACTTCTTAATGGCAAAAGAGAAGATGGGAATAGAGAGAGCAGTTCTTTCAGCAGTATTTGCAAAAAATCAGTTTACTAAACAGCTTTATTTTAAGTTTATCTCCCTTTTAAGTGAACAAAAGGCATATCTTCAGTCTTTTCAATTTGTAGCCCCAAAAAAGTTTTTAGACATCTATAAAAATACTGTAACAGGAACTGCTGTAGCTGAAGTTGAAAGAATGGAAAAAGTAGCCCTGGAAAAGGCTGAAACAGGAGATTTTGGTGTAGATCCTTCTTACTGGTTTGATACTATTACGCAAAAAATAAATCTGATGAAAAAAGCAGAAGACCAGATGTCCAATCAGTTAGTTAAAGACATAGTTAGTTTAAAGGAATCTGCCGTAAGCAATCTTATCCTTATAACGGTAATATCAGTTGTTGTTATATCTGTAATAGTTGTGATAGGCATCGTGATAAACAGAACTATAAGCTCAACCATAACTACCATAGAAAGAGAGCTGAAGTATATTGCAGATGCTAAAGACTTTACAAGAAAAATTGTGGTTGATACCAAAGACGAGATGAACAGTATTGCTAACTCTATTAATTATCTCATTGAGGCCTCCAGAGAAGCTCTTGAACAGGCAAAAATATCCGCGCAGGAAAACACATCTATTGCAGCAGAGCTGTCTGCAACAGCTACAGAGATAGAAAAAAGGGTGGAGGAAGAGTCCCATATAGTTGAAAGCACCACACAAAAGGCTGTTTCAGTTCAGAAACCACTTGAAGAGGAAATCTTAAAATTAGACAAGACAAAAGATGAAATTAAGAAAGCTAACTCTGTATTGAAAAATACTAAAGAACAGATAATAAGCCTTATAAACACCGTCCAGACAAGTGCCCACGAGGAAATCAAAATAGTAAATGAGTTAGAAAACTTAAAAGAAACTACTGATAAAACAAAGGATGTTCTTAAACTGATAGAAGATATAGCCAATCAGACGAATCTTTTAGCATTGAATGCAGCTATAGAAGCAGCAAGGGCAGGAGAAGCAGGAAAAGGTTTTGCAGTAGTGGCAGATGAAGTAAGAAATCTTGCGGAAAAGTCCAGAGAATATGTAGAAAACATAACAGATACGATAGTAGAACTTATTAACCAGATAAATGAAATTTCAGAGCAGATATCAAACAATGCTCAGAATGTGAACAAGTTGGCAGAAGAGTCAAAAACTGTAGAACACGACGTAAATACTATATCTGAAGTTATGGAAGAAACTGTAAAAGTTTCAGAAGATGCTTCTGAATCTATAAAAGCTATAGTAGGAGACATCAAAAATATTATTAAAGATATAGAACAGATTAATCAGCTCTCCTCTGCGAACACAAGAAGCGTAGAAGAGATAGCTAAAGCTACAGAACATCTATATGCGATGACAGAAAAATTGAGCAAAATATTAGAAGAGTTCAAAACATAAAAATGATAAAATGAGAATATGGAATATAAAATTCAGTTAAATGAAGAACAACAAAAAGCAGTAGAGTATTTTAGCTCTCCACTATTAGTGCTTGCTGGAGCAGGTTCTGGAAAAACAAGAGTAATTACCCAGAAAATTGTTTATATGGTTGAGAATCTGTCTATTCCAGTAAATAGAATTCTTGCCATAACTTTTACAAACAAAGCAGCTCAAGAAATGAAAGAGAGGGTCGTGTCAGCTCTCAATCTTGATTATCAGCCCCAATGGATAACGACTTTCCACAGTTTATCAGCAAAAATACTCAGGATAGAAGCAGAAAATTTGGGATACCACAGGGATTTTGTTATATATGACGAGGAAGACAGCAAGAAAGCTATAAAAGATGTTTTAAAGGAAATGGATTTAGATTCTGAAGTTTACAAACCAGAAAGAATACGAAATGTTATCAGCCAGATAAAACAGAATTTAGATGAGTCTGTCCTTGATTTTTATGCATTTACAATGCCGCACCTACCTGAAATCTATGAAAAATATAACTACCATCTTACCCTCAGTAATGCAATGGATTTTGACGACCTGCTAATAAACGTGGTAAAACTTTTCAGAGAATATCCTGAGATAAGAAAGTCGTGGCAAGATAGATTTGATTATATTTTAGTGGACGAGTATCAGGACACAAATCTTGTTCAGCACGAGATACTTAAATTGATAGTCGGAGATAGAGACTGTATAACAGTAGTTGGAGACCCTCAGCAGTGTATATACACCTGGAGGGGAGCAAATCCAGATAATATATTAGAATTTGAGAAAGACTTCCCTAAAACAAAAATCATTAAGTTAGAGAGGAATTACCGCTCTACAGAAAAAATACTGTCTGTCGCAAACTCTGTTATATCTTCTGCAAAAGGCAGGTGGAAAGAGAAAGTGTTAAAGCTGTGGACAGAGAAAAAAGGAGATGAAGATGTATACCTGATATCTCTTGAAACAGATAAAAAAGAGAGTGATTTCGTAAGTAAGAAAATTAGCTCACTGATTAAAGAAGGCTACCAGTATGGAGACTTTGCTGTTTTGATAAGAATGTCTTATCTGTCAAGGAATTTAGAAGAAGCATTTATTAAAAGAGGAATACCATATCAGGTAATTGGAGGGGTAAAATTTTACGAAAGGGCTGAAATAAAGGATATTCTTGCTTACATCAGATTTGCTCTACAACCAAAAGATACTCAGGCATTCAAAAGAATAATAAATCTTCCCTCAAGGGGAATTGGAGAAAAAACAGTTGAAAAGATAAAACAGTTTTACGAAACAGACTGGCTTCAGGCATTACAGGATGCCTACCCGAACTTATCAAAAAAAATCCAAATCAGATTACAGGAATTTTTAGAAATTATTGACTACATCAGGAAACACGGAAATGAGAGACCTTCAGAAACAGCTAAATATCTTGTCAATGCTATTGGATACGAAGAATACTTAGAAAGTAAGTATAAAGACTGGGAAGACAGGGTCGCAAACATTCACGAGCTGTTTAATGCACTAAAGGAAGTGGAAAAATCTGGAAAAACCTTTTTGGAGTTTTTAGAAGAGAGTTCCCTTTCTCAGGCTCAAGATAGTTTAGAAAATTCAAACTCAGTAAAGATTATGACTGTTCACGCATCAAAAGGTCTTGAGTTTCCCGTTGTTTTTATAGGGGGAATGGAAGATGGAATTTTCCCCAGTGGTAGAGCATTTGAAGACATAGAGCAGATGGAGGAAGAAAGAAGGTTGTTTTATGTTGCCATAACGAGAGCAAAAGAAAAAGTTTTCATAACTTATGCAAGGAAAAGAGCTACATTCAGTGGACATCTAAATGAGACAAAGCCGTCAAGATTTTTGAAAGATATAAAGGACAAGGTGAAAACCTTTTCAGACAGAAGAAGAATTGAGGAAAAGTATAGAGCCACATCTGAGAATTGTGTTACAAGTATTAAGACGGGACAGCTGGTAAAACACGAAAAATTTGGTAAAGGAGTAGTCATTTCTGTTTCAGGAAATAAAGCAACAGTAATTTTTGAGACTGTAGGGCATAAAACAATAATAAAAGATTTCCTGAAAGTAGTTTAAACTCTACATATCTCAGAGAGCTCTATCTTTTCAACAGGAATGTTTCCTACAAGCATAGTTTTTAGTTTACTGAAACTTTCTGATTCGTCAGTTATAAATATCTTTTTAGTGCCTCCACCGTTAAATTTCAGGTTATTGTTATGTAAAAACTCAGTTATTGCCTGTGAAGAATCAACAATTTTTATCTGTGGATACAGCTTGTTAATTGTATTTCTTAAAAGGGGGTAATGGGTGCATCCTAATATTAATGTGTCTATATCTTTAGCTACAATTTCGTCAAGGTAGTTTTTTATAATCAGCTCAGCTATTTCTCCTTCTATTATTCCTTCCTCAACTAACGGAACAAATAAAGGACAGGCTTTTTGGAAAACAGTGATACCTTTTTGTATAAGTATGTTTTTATAGGAATTACTTTTTATTGTTGCCTGAGTTCCTATTACTCCAACCCTACCGTTTTTTGTTTTTTTTAATGCTGTTTCAATGCCAGGCTGAATAACACCAATAACAGGGATTTCAAGTATTTCTCTTAATGTGTCCAGTGCATATGATGAAGCTGTATTACAGGCTATTATAAGGGCATCTATCCCGAATCCTGTCAGGTATTTTGCAGCCTCTATAGAGTATCTGATTATGGTCTCTTTAGATTTATTTCCGTAGGGAACTCTCGCTGTGTCTCCAAGATAGTATATGTCAGCTTGTGGAAATTCTCTGGCAACTTCTTTAAAAACAGTAAGACCTCCGATGCCTGAATCAAATATCCCTATGCTCATTTTTTTCCTCTGTGCTGTATACTACTGGTGCATCTGACCAGAGCCACTCAAGGTTATAGTATTCTCTTAGCTCAGGTATGAATATGTTAACTAACACATCACCGTAATCAATAGCTATCCATCTTCCTTCATTATATCCTTCAACATGGGAAGGGATAATTCCTTTACTCTTTAGTTTTTGCGTTATCTCATCGCATATGGCCTTTGTGTGAACAGGAACATCCCCCGACACAATAACCATATAATCTGCGATTGGAGAAACTCTCCCTATTTCTAAAACCACGATATCTTTACCTTTTTTCTCTTCGGCAGCTTTTATTATTTCTTCAACAATTTCTTTAGATTCTATTTCTTAACCCTCCTTTTGTAATTTTTTTAACAGCTCTTCAAGACTTTTTGTATATTGAGAATCAGGATAGTTTTTTAATGCGTGTTTTATTATTTCTATAGCCCTTTGTTTACTTGTTCTTATCCTGTCCTGTAATTTACTTATATGTTCCTCTAAAAGTTTTTTTCTATTGAGCAGAACATTTTTTTTCTCCAAATCTTTTTCCGCTTTTATCTTTTCCTCTAATTTTTCTATTTTTTCTTGATACTCTTGTATTTCGTCAGCATACTGCTGGTCTGTATTTGCTAAATTGTAGGCTATTTTATATGTAATATAATCTTCTTCTATCTGGTCTGAATAATCATCAAATACCATGTTATAGTAGATAGAAGCAGAGTAATACTTTCCAAGATGCTCATATAGCTCTGCTATCTCTATTAAATGCTGAGCTTCTGCTTTTCTGACCTTTTGAATTATCTCCTTTGCTTTTTTTGCATATATGCTGTCTGGGTAGTTATCAATAAGCTCTTCTGCTTTTTCTCCTGCTTTTTTCATATAGGTAAGGTCTCTGTCCGGGGAGGGAGAAACTTTTAAATAGGAAACAGCTAATTTGTATAACACTTCGGGAACATACTGAGAGGTTGGGAACAAAGATAGAAACTCCTCAAATTCAACGATAGCATCAATGTAGTTTTCCTGAAGGTAATATATGTTAGCAAGATGATATCTTGCTTCCATTATGTCTGTTGTTGTCATATTTTGAGCTTCGTAAATTGCTTTCTTAAAATACTCTTTTGCATCGTCATACTCTCCTTTCTCATAAAGCTGAAAAGCTTTCGTTAGAACCTGCTCTTTTTTAATAACCTTTTCAGCACAGGAGAACATAACCGCTGAGCTGATTACAGCTATAAGTAATTTTTTCATTCTACACTCTCTATAGAAAATTTGTTTATCTGTTGATTTATATCAGAAATAATATCAATACTATCAGTTAGTTTCAATTGGTTTATCAGTTCTTTTACTGCTCTATACATGTAAGGGTGGATTTTTATTTTTAGTTTTACAAAGGGTTTTAGTTCAGATATTCTTTTCTCTAACTCAAAACTGAATAGATACTTACTTTTTATAAAGCCGTTTCCCTGACAGGTATTGCAGATATCGGTAAGCTGTTTTATGAGGCTGTCTTCTACCTTTTTTCTCGTCAGTTCAAGGAGACCAAGGGATGTGAAATTTTTTATTTTTACCGGTCTCTTGTCCTTTTTTACTTCCTGTTTAAATTGTTCTATAAGTGCTTTTTTCTTTTCTTCATCTTTCATGTCTATAAAATCTATGACTATTATGCCTCCTAAGTCTCTTAGTCTTATATGTTTTGCAATTTCTTTCATAGCTTCAACATTTGTATGGTATGCTGTTTCTTCTAAAGATTTATGCTTACAGTGACTGCCGCTGTTTACATCTATGGATACAAGAGCCTCAGTTTCTTCAATAACTAAGTATCCACCATTTTTTAGCCACACATAAGGATTGAGAATTTTGTTTATCAATTTGTCTATGCCGTAATAACTGTAAAGAGATACTTTTCTCTTTCTGTATGGTTCTAATTTTATCTGTTTATTAAAGTTTTTACGAATGTAATCTTTTATCTCTTTTAGCTTTTTTATGTCGTCAGATATTATTTTAGAGAAATTACCAGCATAATCTCTTAATATACTGTATATTTTTGAAGATTCTTCATACAGAAGGGATGGAGTCTTCTTCTTCTGTGAAATTTTCAAGATGTTTTCCCACTGATGTTTTAACGATAAAAAATCTTCAATTATGGCTTCATCAGATGCTTCAACAGCAGAAGTTCTTATTATGTAACCATAATTGTTTTCATTAAACGGTTCTAAAAGCCATTTAATATGCTCTTTAATCTTTTCTTTTAGCTCTTTGTTGTCAATTTTTGAGGATATTGTTATGTAAGGGTCACTGGGAATTAAAACTAAATATTTGCCAGGGAGTGTAATTTTACAGGAGAGTTTTGCACCTTTTGAACTGACAGCAGCCCTCTTTACCTGAACTATTATGTTTTTATTAGGCTTCATCTCTTGACAGCTTTTTATGTCTTTCAAAGGAAGGAATGCTTCTCTATCTTCCCCTATATCCACGAAGGCTGCATTCATTGCTGGGATAATTCTCTTTACTTTCCCTTTGTATATGTTACCAGACTGTCTTAAAAGCTCTTTGTAATCAATTCTTACTTCAACAGGCTCGCCATCTTCATAAATCACATATAAATAAATATCCCTTGAGGATGTAATAACAAGCTCTCTATTCACACGAAACCCTGAAAATAGATTGTCTGTTAAATGATAAAACAGGGAAGAATGTTAATCAAGACTTCCCCCTTCTAAAAAAGGGGGAAGAGAGCTTTATTTAGAAACCTTTCCAGAGATAAAATCTGGGTCTCTTTCTGGTAACTCTGTAACCCAGGTCATAAGAGGTTCTTTACATTCTGGCAGTCTAACTTGTTTACATGTATCAATACATTCGCCACATACAATACATGCCTGAATTCCTTTATAAAAATCATTTATGTATGCCATTCTTCTTGGGTCAAGAGCCATAGGGCAGTTTTTTATGCATTCTCTACAGCTGCCACAGTCAGATAAATTAAACTGTGGAGCCATTGTTGTTTTAAACTTGTGGTGATATGGGGTTATCTTCTGATATATGCCTGTTGGACAGAAAGTTCTACACCATCTTTTGCCTATAAATACTTCAAAATACACCACAACTAAAGCTGATAAGAACGCAACCCACATCCATCCAAACATAGGATTTGTAGTATAGAAAAAGACTCTCAGGTCTGTAACCCAATTAAAAAACAGAGCTAAAAATAAAATAGAAACCACAAGGGAAACAAAGTAATATCCTATTTTACTTAATGATGTTGAACGGGAATGATACATTTTTCTTCTAATTTTGTCCTGAATTTCTGCCACCCATCCACCGGGACATATCCAGCCACAGAACACTCTGCCATTAAAAAGATTCATAACAATAACAAGTATGGCAAAAAATCCCAGTGCTAAAATTACAGGCATAAGGCCATCTTCTACAGGAACTTTTTTCCAGAAAATCCACGCTTCATCGTGGGCAAGGTCAATTTTTGCAATCTTAAAAACAGGTATAACTATGAGTGCAAGTATGACTAAGATGTAAACCACATTCCTCATAATTGTGAATTTATGGGTTTCCCAGTAAGAAGGCTGTGGACACGCCTGAACAGTATCTACCTGAGTTGACATTAAATTTACCTCCTAAAAAATTTAACACACTGTAAAATATTATAATATATTATAATAAAGTTCGTTAGTTATTACTAACCATAGGAGAGGACAAAAGATGAAAAAAGTTTTCACAATTTTTTTATTGGTGGTGGCAGCAGTATTTTTATCATCCTGTGAAGGAAAAGGTAAATTAATCATCAAGGAACCTCCTAATGCTGATGTTTACATTAACGGTAAACATGTAGGTAAAACTCCTATTGAGCTTGAGCTGAAAGAAGGAAAATATACTGTTGAGGTTGCTGTATCTCCGTTTGATATGGAAAGGAAAAAGAATGTGTGGGTTTATTTTGATCATACAACAGAACTATCTTTTAAACCTAAGCCCAAAGGTATTCTTATAGTAGACACCAAACCTCAAGGGGCAGAAGTTATTGAAGGGAGAAATCCTTTAGGAAAGACGCCTTTCAAAGACAAGATAGATGTTGGAGAGCATCACATTATACTAAAGCTTGGGGCTGTAGGAACATCAAGAGTGGTAAACATAGAGTATGGAAAAACCACTAAACTGTTTGTCAATTTGGAAAAAGCAGTTGTCCATTTTAGAGCAAAACCTTCACAGGCTGACCTGATTATAGATGGAAAGAAGATAGGAAATTTTCCTGTAGACCTGGAACTTGATGAAGGTATCCACAGAATAACAGTTTCTTATAAACATTACACAGATACTTTTTCTTTGAAAGTGAAAAAGGGAGATGAGATAACTGTAAACTACATACTTAAAGATGTTCAACTTCCTCCAATTCAGGCTTACGGTCCTATTACATTTACCCCAGATAAAAAATATTTAGTTACAATGGGAAAAGCAGGTATATATTTCTGGGATTTGAAAAAATTTAAACCTCAAATATCCCTTTATGACCCAAAGGATGTTAGAAATTTTGATAAATTTATCAATTATGCCATATCAGATGATGGTCATTATGTTGTGGGAATAAAACCAATCAGAAAACTTGCATATGCTCTTCCTAAAAGTCTAAAAGGTAAAAAAGTGGACAAAATTTTAGTATGGGATTTAAAAACTACTTTTCCTGTAATGTCAAAAATGTATCCAATGAATGCATTGATAACAGCAATAAGTGGAGATAACAAAAAAGTTTACTTTATAACAGCAGATAGAAAGATAAAAAGTGCAGACCTTAAAACAGGAAAACTGTTAAAAGAAGAAAAAATGAATTATACCCCTTCCTTTGGAAGGTATCATAAAGGAAAGATATATATAGGAACAGAAGAAGGCCATCTTGTTATTTACGATACAAATTCAGATACTGTAATAAAAGAGGAAAAAATACATTCAGGAAAAATCACAGATGTTGAGATTTCCCATGACGGCAGAGAAATCATAACTTCATCACTTGATGGAACTGTAAAGATACATACTGCAGACCTTTTACCTGTAAAGACAGTTAAGATAGGAAAAAAAGTGTTTTCTGCCAATTTATCTCCTTCAAAGGATAAAGTGGCATTTGGTTTAGAAGATAAAACTGTTATGGTAAAAGAGTTAAAGACAGGTAAAGAGTTATACAGTATAAAAAATTTACATTTTGTTCCAGCATCTCTCCTGTTCTCTAATGAGGAAGTCTTAATTGTTGCATCTTCTATAAAAGAGCCAGAGATTGACATATTTAGGAATGGTCATCTTATGAAAAAGTGGATTCAAACAATCAAATAGCTCTGAGGGGGATTAATACCCCCTTTTCTGTTAAAATTTTATTGATAACAAATGTCAGGAAGGTAAAATGTGCGGAGTATTTGGAGTTTACAATAATACTGATGCATCACATATGACTTTTTTAGGTCTTCATGCCCTTCAACACAGGGGACAGGAATCTGCAGGTATAGCCGTGTCTGATGGATACGACATTCATCTAAAGTTAGGAGAAGGTCTTGTAACGAGAATATTTAAAGAAGAAAACCTTAAAGAGTTAAAAGGAGACCTTGCTATTGGTCACGTTAGATATTCAACTTCTGGTGGTTCTGACCCTAAAAACATTCAGCCCTTTTTTGCTCACTTTTACGGTGGTTCTTTTGCTATAGCCCATAACGGAAATTTAGTTAATGCAGAAGAAGTTAGAATCCAATTAGAAAAAAATGGGGCTATATTCCGGTCAACATCAGATACAGAGGTATTTGTTCATCTAATAGCAAAGGCAAAAGAACCTCCTCCATCTCACATTATGCTTCACAAAAACGATAGAGATTTTCTTCCCCTTGTATTTTCTGCAATGTCTAAGGTAAAAGGAGCATATTCTCTTCTAATACTGAGGGAAAAACAGCTTATAGCAGTGAGAGACCCTTACGGCTTTAGACCCCTCGTCCTTGGAAAAAACAGGTCGGGAAGTTATTTTGTTGCTTCAGAAACCTGTGCATTAGACATTATTGATGCTGAATACCTAAGGGACATAAAACCGGGAGAGGTTTTAGTTATAGACGATGCTGGTATGCGTTCTTACTTCCCCCTTGACCACGCAGACCAGCCAAAGAAGTGTATATTTGAGTTTGTTTACTTTGCACGGCCAGATAGCCTTATATTTCAGGACTGGGTTTATGAAATTAGAAAAGAGATGGGAAGAACTTTGGCAAAAGAGTATAAAATTGATGCAGATTACGTCATTCCTGTTCTTGATTCTGGTCTTATAGCTGCAATGGGATATTCTGAAGAAAGTGGAATACCCCTTGAAATAGGATTGATTAGAAACCACTATGTTGGAAGGAGCTTTATACAGCCAAAGCAAGAAATAAGAGATTTAAGTGTCCGCCTTAAACTCAATCCTGTTCGTCAGGTAATTGAAGGAAAAAGATTAATAGTTATAGATGATTCGCTGGTTAGAGGAACTACCAGTAAAAAAATCGTAAACATGCTGAGAAGAGCAGGAGCTAAAGAGATACACCTGCTTTTAAGCTCTCCCCCTGTAATCAGCCCCTGTTACTATGGTATAGATACACCAACAAAAGAAGAACTTATTGCGGCTAACAAAACTGTAGAACAGATAAGAGAGTATATAGGAGCAGACTCTCTTTATTATCTATCCCTTGAAGGAATGATATCATCAGCTAATAAACACAGACAGAAAGGATTCTGCACAGCCTGTTTTGATGGAAAATATCCCGTTCTGTAAAAAATAGGGGGCTAAAAAGCCCCCCACTGATGGCTCCAGCAGGGCATCGTTAGTTAACGCTAACTAACAACAAATATAATATACTATAAAAAAAATTTCAAGGGGTTAGATTGAAGCTGTTAGAAATTCAGGCAAAAATAAAAGAGAAAGGAATAGACGGGTTTTTATTTTCCAGTAAACCTTCTGTTTTTTATCTTTCCCGATTTTATTCTACGAATGCTTATGTATTACTTACAGAGAGCAAAAAGCTGTTTATGACAGATAGTAGATATTACGAAGGAGCAAAAGACAGGCTAAAAGACTGGGAAGTTATACTTTTTGGAAAGAAAAACAAAAAACAGATAGAAGAGCTTTCAGATATTATCAACGAGATGGAAATAAAAAAGTTAGGTTTTGAGGAAGACAGGACAACAGTGTCTTTTTACAGAAAGTTAAAAGAGGCAGTGACAGCTGAACTTGTTGGTTTTTCAGGCTTTTTAAATCCATTCAGAGTTTCAAAAACAGAAGAAGAGATAGAGATAATAAGAAAAGCTGTTGAGAAAACAGACAGAGTATTTGCATACATTCTTAACAAGATACCTCAAGCTAAAGATGAGCTTGACCTTAGAAGAATGATAATAAATCAGATTTTTTTGGAAGGAGGAGAGGGAGAGAGCTTTCCTTCCATTGTTGCATCAGGAAAAAATTCAGCTGTCCCCCATCACGAAACATCCCACACAACAATAGAGAAAAATCAACCAGTCCTGATAGACATGGGAATGGTTTACAGGGGATACTGTTCAGATTTTACGAGAACAGTTTTTTATGGGAAAGTAGATAGAGAGCTTGAAAAGATATACCACATTGTGAAGGAAGCCCATTTAACAGCAGTTGAAAAAGTGAAAGCAGGAGTCCCTGTCAGAGAAATAGACTTGGCAGCAAGAAAAGTTATAGAAAAATATGGCTACGGCGATTACTTTTTGCATTCAACAGGACACGGTGTTGGTATAGAAATACACGAACCTCCAAGAGTTTCCCACCTGTCAGAAGAGATATTAGTAGAAAATGCAGTTATTACCATTGAGCCAGGTATATATATTCCAGGAAAGTATGGGGTAAGATTAGAAAATGTTGTGGTTGTCAGAAAAAACAGCTGTGAAACTTTAACTAAGACCCCCCTTCAACCTTTTAAAATTGGCTGACTTGTTAACATTATGACCTTTTTCAGTTTATTTTTCTTTCATATACTGTATTATTACACTTATGAAGATTTCTACTTTTAACGTTAACTCTATAAGAGCAAGGAAAGAGCTTATTGTTAGATGGCTTACAGAAAAAGAAAAAGAGATAGACATTCTGTGTTTTCAAGAAGTAAAAGTTGAAAAGAAACTATTTCCTTACGAAGACTTTGAGAAACTTGGATTTCACTGCTATGTATACAGCCAAAAGGGGTATAACGGTGTTGCAACATTAACTAAAAAGGAAGCTGTTGAGATAGTAGAGGGAATAGGGGATAGTTACTTTGACCAGCAGAAAAGAGTTTTAACCACAAAGATTGATGACCTATGGATAATCAATGTATACGCCCCTCACGGAGACATGAGGGGAACAGAAAAGTATTACTACAAGTTAGACTGGTATAAAAAATTTTTAGAGTTTATTTCCCAGAATTTTTCACCAGAAGATAAAGTTGTGCTTTTAGGTGATTTAAATGTTGCATTAGAGGAGATGGATGTATGGAATCCTGAGCTCTTAAAAGACAGTATAGGAACTATGGAAGAGGAAAGGGAAGCTTTAAGAAAGATATTGGATTGGGGATTTGTTGACTGCTTTAGATACTTATATCCAGATAAAAAGCAGTTTACGTGGTGGGATTATATAGGTGGAGCAATATGGAAGAATGAGGGAATGAGAATAGATTATATACTCGCAACAAAACCTTTGATTCAAAATCTAACAGATGTTTATGTTGACCTATGGACAAGAAGGCGTAGAAATCCCAAACCTTCAGATCACGCTCCAGTTATAGGAGTATTTGATGTCTGATGTAAATTTTTTATTAGAAGGTTTTAGACAGGACTTGAAGATAAGCTTAGAGAAAGTAAGACAGTTTTATGAAGAGTATCAACAGCTTAACAGAATAATAGGAGCATCCCAGGAAAAATACGAAAACATTCTTTTAAACTATACAACAGAGGAGCTAAAATTTACCCTTGGATTTTTAACAAATATTTACAAAAACATTGAGAAGAAAAAGTATGTAGTAATAGACAGCATATTTGATACGGTAGAACATTCAGGGGAATTAAGCCTTTCTGTTTTTTACGGGAATAGAATTTTAGAAAAGTTTAGCTCTCCTGAAATAGAGGATAGTCTTGTAAGAATATACACTCTCAAAAGAGTGTTGAATGCTCTCATACTTTTAGACGATAAAGTTGAATACATAAAGTATCTTTTGCTATTTATGGAGGAAGCATTAAATTTCTATCAGAAATATCCGTCTTACGTTAAAGAAAACCTAAAAAACGGCACAGATTTTTATCAATTTATGTATATATACTCACTGAAAATAACAGGAGATGAAGAAGAAGCATTAGGTTTTTTAATAAAAGGATACGACATAAAGAGATTTATGATACAGGAAGATATTATTAACTATCCTGAAGAAAACAATCTGTTTCAGATTATTAACATAGTAGGTTCTTACCTTCAAATTAAAGATTCCTTCATCGCTTTAATAATAGATGTAGACCAGTATATAAAAGAGTTTGTTAGACAGATAAAAGACCTTAAGGACTCTTCATTAAAAAAACCTTCTATTTTGCAACCTTACGTTCAAAACCCTTTTAAAAGATACATAAACCAATTTTTAACAAATATGTATGTATTGGGATTTGAAGAGGAGTATTATGAAATTGCAAAGACGGTTCCAGAAATCATAACAAAAGACCATCAGATAATCATAAGAATAAATGAGATACTCCTGAAGGAAAACTTCAAAGACAAAAAAATCAAACAGATAAAAGAGGAAATAAATGTAGCATTTAATAATATGTCCATTCAAAAAAAAGAAAGTATTCTTTACGTTTACTACAACGCTTATATATCAATTTTTAAAGAAAACATCAAAGAAATCAAAGATATAATAAAAGAGATTAAAGAAAGCATCAAAAAACTGAACAATCCTTTGAGTTTAAATGTTCCATTGTTTAGAGCATTAAACATATTGGGGGAAAAGGAAGAAGCATTAAAACTGGCAAAAAAAACAGAAGAAGAAGCTAAAATTTCAGGAAAAAAGTTTTTGGCAGAGGCAATAAAGGATTACATACAGACAGAATTTTAGTTATATTTAAAAGTATAAAGAACAAGGAGGGTGAACATTGAGAGTATTTATAGACAAAGCAGTTCTGTTTTTACACGCCTTTCCTCTAAACAGTGAGATGTTCTGCTATCAGTTTGAAACATTAGAGAAAGAGGGAGTTCCTTACATTGCTGTTGATTATCCTGGATTTGGGAATGAAAGAAATTTCCCTTCAGATTACAGTATTGAAACCTTGACAGATGTGATTTTAGGGAAAATAAAGGATATGGGAGTTAAGAAGGTTATACCTATTGGAGATTCAATGGGTGGATACATTATGTTTGATATGTGGAGGAGGTATCCTGAAGTAGTAGATGGTATGGTATTTGTGTCAACAAGAGCTGAAGCAGACACAGAGGAAGCTAAACAGACCAGATTTGCAACTATAGAAAGGATAAAAAAAGAAGGAAAGGGTTTCTTAATTGAGTTTATGCTGGAAGCTCAAACATCACCAGCAACGAAAAAGAACCCAGAAAAAATGGAAAAACTAAAATGTATAATGAACCAGGCTACAGAAGAAGGGATAATAAAAGCATTGAAAGCACTTGCTTATAGAGCAGATAATACGGGATTATTGCCGTCTATAGATGTTCCAACTATCGTTGTAGCTGGGAAAGATGACGAGAAGGTAACTCCCCCTGAAATTGTGAAAAAAATAGCCGATGGTATAAAAGATGCCCAGTTTATTGAAGTAGAAAACTCAGCCCATCTTCCACCTTTTGAAAATCCTGACAGATTTAATGAAATTTTAATTACCTTTTTAAAAAAAATCTCCCAACGATAGGAAAAATTTATGAAAGTTACATTTACCAGTATAAGAAAGGATGAAGAAGGATACTATAAAAGGTAAAGAGATTTTATCCTTTAGAGTTTTTTAACCTGAAGCGTATTCTAAAGACAGCTCCCTCCTTTGAGGGAAGGGCTTTTATACTCCCTTTATGCTTTTCTACAATTTCTTTTGTTATTGCAAGACCAAGTCCAGAACCTTTTGATTTCTTTGAATAATATGGTATAAATACTTTTTCTAACTCCTCTACAGGTATTCCCTTTCCATTATCTTTAAAATAAATCTCTATATACTCACCTTCTTTCTTAGCGGTTATACTTAGCTTACCTTTTTTTTCATTAAGAGTAGATTCAAAACTGTTTTGTATAAGATTAAGAAAAGCCTGTCTTAATAGCTTTTTATCTCCTGAGATATTAATCTCTGATGGAATGTCTATCTCTATCTCAAACTTGTCAGATTGATAACTGTTTTTCAGTTCTTCTAAAAGCTCTTTTAAGTTTATACTTTCAAAACTTAAATTTTCTCCTGTTGATGCAAACTGTCCAAACTCTTTTACTAATTTTGATAAATGGTCAACTTCTGTAAATATAACTTCAACAGACTTGTTTAAGATTTCTGCAAATCGGGGATTATTGTTTTCAAACTGTCTTTTTATCCTTTCTGCTGATAATCTTATTGGGGTTAAAGGATTTTTTATCTCGTGAGCTATTCTGCGAGCAATCTCCTTCCATGCTAATATCTTTTCTGCAGCTACTATCTCTGTAATATCGTCAAAAACAAGGACATAACCCTTTGCAGATATTTTCGTGATTTTTGCTATGAGTGTTTTACCTTCTAAATTAATTGTTTGTTCTTTATCAATCTCTCTTATGTTTAGTCCAAGATTTTTTATAAACTCTTCAATATCACTGCCTAATAATTGTTTTGGTTCTATATCTAAAATCTCTGATGCTGCTTTATTAACTTTTTCTACTTTACCAAATCTGTCAGAGTATATCACGCCTGTTCTGGCATTCTCTAAAATTGCTTCTAAATACTCTTTGTTTGCTTTAAGGTCTTTGTTACTCCGTTGAAGTTGAAAGTATAGGTTTTTCAATTCGTCTACCATGTGATTAAACTCTTCAATAAGAATACCTATTTCATCTGGAGCTTTTATATCCACTTTAACATTGAGGTCTCCATTTGCCAGTTTTTTAGAAGCATCAACTAAACTTTCAAGGGGATAAGTAAGATTTCTTACCACATACTGACCAAACCAGAGGGCAGCAAAAATAACAAACATTGTTATAGTTAACATAGTCACAATATAACTTACTCTTATAGGATTCTTATAATATCGAAATTGAGAGTATATGTCTGCAATATAGGATACTTCTTTTTTGTGCTTGCTCAAAAGAGGAGGCAAGCGATAATCTATCATTATATATTGATTATTCTTGAATTTTCTTACATATCTTAAGTAGTAATTTCCCTTATCCTCTATTATGGATTTTTTTATTTTAAAGTCATAATTTTCTATCCCTTTCCGAGGTTTTCCATAAATCATAACAGGTTTTTTATTACTGTCTAATATTACAATAGATACGATGTTAAACTTTTTGAAAGCTTCGTAAATGGTGATTTTTTTCTTTTCAATCATGTATACAACGTCATCTAAAAACTGGGAATAATTTTTTATTTCTTCGTCAACAAGCTTCTGAACCGTTTTTAAGGCATTTTCAACTTTACCACTGAACCAGAGATTGGTTGCGTTAGATATTAAACTGATAGAGGCAACAGACAAAATCATTGCGGGAATAATAACCATAGAAATCAAAATAAATGACAGTTTTTTTCTTAATTTTCCAGTAGGCTGTTTTTTTTCAAAGAATAGCTTTATCAGATGTCTTAGAGAAATAGCAAGAATAGCAAGAAAAAATACAACATCAATGTTTATAATAACAAGAAATATGTATGGATTAAAAACATCTTTTACTTTTGATATCTCTTTGAATATGTAAAGATTCCCAACTATAAATACAAATACGATGACGGATATTATAAAGATGTTCCGGCGTCTTTTTTGAAAGTCAGCATAACTTCTGTCAAAATCTGTCATTTATAAAAATTTATTCCAGTTTTACAAACAGTCATAATTTTTTGTAACTTTCTGGGAGTTCCCGGGGCATTTTACCTAAATACTCAACTTCTTTATCTTCGTCAAGCCGTTTAGAAAAAGGTTTTTCCATAACAAGCTCTTCGTAAACATGGGCTACAAGACCTGCAGTTCTGCCGATAATAAAAAATCCTTTACCAAGTCTCCAGTCAAATCCCATCTCTGAGACAACAGCAGCAATAGCACCGTCAACATTCATAACAAGTTTTTTCCCTTTAATTTTTTCTATAGCTTTTTCAACCTCTTCAGTAAACTGGCACATTTCACCATAAAATCCCAATTTTTTTGCTAATTCCATTATTTTTTTTGAACGGGGGTCGTATTTTTTGTAATATCTGTGTCCATATCCGGGAATTCTTTTACCAGACTTTAGATATTCTGATACCACTTCTTCAGGATTCTTTTTGTAGTTTTCCTGTATAAATTTCATTGCCCCTTCAAGGGCTCCACCATGGGCTTCTCCAAATGCAAGAATTCCTGCTCCTACTGCTACATGCAGTGAGTTCCCACCGCTTGCAACAGCCCTTGCAGCAATGACAGAGGGGGGAGCAATAGAGTGTTCCACTGTGGCAACAAATATGGCATCAAGCATCTGTTTTTCTTTTTCTGAAGGAAGTTCCCCTTTCAAAACTAAATAAACAGCCTCTGTAAAAGTTAGATTACCTATAAGGTCTGAAAGCTTATAACCCCTAACATATGCTTCATGGTCAAAATGCCAGCTTATAGCTGTTCTCCACTTTTTCTTCTCCATAATATCTACCCTGTGATATTATTTAACATAAATAGTATAAACAAAGAGGAGAAATGTTTTTATACATAGTAAGAAGACTTGTGCAGATGGTTCCCCTTGTTATTGGAATTACATTTATATCATTTCTCATTATACAGCTTGCCCCTGGAGATTACTTAGACAAACTAAAGATGAATCCCCAGATATCTCAGGAAACCTTAGAGGAGCTGAAAAAAGCTTATGGATTAGATAAACCTTTGTTTGTCCAGTATTTTTACTGGTTATTAAATGCATTAAAGTTTGACCTTGGTTACTCATTTAGCTACCACGTTCCTGTTTTGGAGCTTATAAAAGAAAGAGTTGGTAATACACTATTTTTATCGGTAACTTCAGCTGTTTTGGCGTGGCTTTTGGCAGTTCCTATGGGTATATGGGCTGCACTTAATCCAAATAGATGGGTTGATAAATTTGTGCAACTATTCTCCTTTACTTTTATGTCAATTCCAAACTTTTTCCTTGCTTTTTTACTGCTTTTTGTCGCAGTAAAGACAGGTTTACTTCCAACAGGAGGAGCAACCTCTCCCAATTACGAGCAGCTCAGCTTTTTTGAAAAAATGTTAGACAGACTGTGGCATGTTTCTCTGCCTGCATTTGTTCTTGCTATAGGTTCATTAGCTGGATTGGTGAGACTGGTAAGAAGTGCTATGATTGAGTCGTTGCAGTCAGAATATGTTCTTTTTGCAAGAGCTAAAGGGTTATCTGAAAGGGAGATTATATACAAACATGCATTGAGAAATGCTCTTAATCCTTTTATTACTCTGTTAGGTTTTGAGATAGCAAGTCTTCTTTCAGGTGCCGCCTTAATAGAAATTATTGTTAACTGGCCAGGAATGGGAATGCTCATGCTTGACGCTGTTCTGTCTCAAGATTTATATCTGGTTATGGGAGGTCTCTACATAGGGGCTATTATGTTGATTATAGGAAATCTTATTGCTGACATTTTACTTGCAAAACTTGACCCAAGGGTTAGACAGAGAGAGGTTGAAGGAGTATTAAAATAAGGAGGAGGTTATGACAATAGAAATTTCTTTTCAGGACTTTAGAAAACTTGTCCAGTTTGAAATTGCTCAGATAATAAGGTTTGGATGTCCAGCTACATTTAGTATTGGTTTTTTAAGACCTGAAAAGCAGGAACTTTTTGGTGAGCTTAGAGATGTAATTTCTGAAGCGTTAAGAGAAACAGATGTTATGTCTGTGTATGATAACAACATATTTCTGATATTACCGGGAGCAGACAAAAAGGGAGCACAGTTTGTCAGTAGAGCTATATATGACTTTTTCAATGGTGAAGTTGTTGAGGTTTATGTAGAGTATCCTGATGATGGTGATAGTTGTGAGAAACTATTAAATGCTTTAGATACAGAAACAAGAAAAAAGTTTGGATACATATTAGAAAGTATCTTTAAACAATGGGACAGCTAATTAAGTACATAAAGAAAAATAAACTTGCCTATATGTCTCTATACATATTGGGTATTTTATACTTTTTAGCTATATTTGCTGACTTTATATCTCCATATCCCTATGACCTCCAGCATAGAGATACTCCTTACCATCCTCCCACACAGATACATTTTTTTGATAGAGAGGGGAATTTTTCATTACGACCATTTGTTTACGAATATAAACTTATTGACCCTGTATTTAAAAAATATGAGATAGATTATACGAAAAAGCATTTCATTTATTTCTTTGTAAAGGGAGAAAAACATTATTTATTGGGAGTTATTCCTACAGATATTCATCTGTTTGGTGTGGAAGAAGGAAAGATATTTCTCCTTGGAGCAGACCATTTAGGTAGAGACATATTTTCACGGCTCCTTTATGGAGGGAGAATCTCTTTATCTATCGGAATTATTGGTGTTTTGATTTCTTTCAGTATTGGAGCAGTTATTGGGGGTGTATCTGGCTATTTTGGTGGCAGAGTAGATAACATACTTATGAGAATATCAGAAATTGTAATGTCATTTCCCGGCTTTTATCTTATGCTTGCTCTCAGAGCAATATTCCCTATAACCTTATCCTCTGTTCAGGTTTATCTGCTTATTGTTGTGATATTGTCTTTTATAGGCTGGGCTGGACTTGCAAGGGTTATAAGGGGAATGGTTCTCTCTATCAGAGAGCAGGAGTTTGTCCTTGCTGCAAAAAGTTATGGTGCTTCTTCTATCAGAATTATAACAAGGCATATTCTACCAAACACATTCTCTTATCTTCTTATTGCTGCAACACTTTCCATTCCCGGCTACATATTGGGAGAAAGTGCCCTTTCTCTTCTTGGTCTTGGTATTCAGGAACCTTACGCAAGCTGGGGCAATATGCTCGCATCAGCAAGGAGCATATCTGCCGTATCCAACTATCCGTGGATACTTGCTCCCGGCATTGCTATATTCATAACAATACTGGCATTTAACCTTTTAGGAGATGCTCTCAGAGATGCCCTTGATCCTAAACTGAGAAAAATGTTGTAAAAAATCTTTACAGTGTAAAAACCTTTTACACTTTACTGTAAGTTTCTCATTTTTATAAAACTCTGTAAGCATTAAATCTAACTGTAAAAAAATTTTACATTTTCACAGAACACCTGTTTATCTAAAAGTATATATTTTTCAACTACTTATACACTGGCATGCGTTTTGCTACTTACATATGGAGGAAAAAAAGTAGTGAATAGGAGAATTCTAAACTTGCTTTTGGGAACAGTAATATCAGCCTTAATAAACAACATAAAGTTATCTGAAATTAAAGACGGGGAATTAGAGGGGGTTTAGGGAGGGTTTTATCAGATAAAAATAGAACAGGAGCAAAGCCAGAAAATAATACTCTGGGATGGGAAAAAGGTTTTTCAATTTAAGTGGAATAAAAATCACTAAGGGAGGTATAGGTTATGAGACACAGAAAGAGAAAACTACTGGCAGCTGCAGTTCTCGCAGTGGCAGTATCAACACAGTCAATAGCACAACCTGAAGCAGTCTCAGATGATGCTTTAGAGGAAGTTTCTGGGCAGGGGCTTCAAGTTGTAGAAAACCACAATGCAACATTCCCAGGGGCTGGAAATCAAGGATTAGGTTCAACAAAAATGCAGAACAATAACGTTGATTCTGTCCAGATTAATGATGAAGGTATGATTGGAAGTCAGTTAGGATTAGGTGCAGTTTATGCAAACTCAGCAGTTAACACGACAGCCAACATGTTAAGCAATTTAGGACAGGCTCAAACCTCTAAAGCAGAGATTAAACAATCTAATAAAAACTTCCAGAAAAATCACAGCAATTATGCAAAAGCTACAGATATAGCTATTGCTGGAAACTTAAATAAGCAGACACAACTGATAAACAACGAGATAAGAAAAGGGGACATATTAGAAATAGTTAGACAGAACAACAACAACAACTCTGTTCAGCTGAATGATTCTGCCCAGGCAGAATCTTCTGGAATAATTCTTGTTAATGCTGCTGCATCTGCTGTAGGAACGGGTGTTAACATTTTTGCTACAGGGAGTTTAATAGACTCTTCAGTAACACAGTATAACGACCAAATAGCCTCTAATTTTGATAACACTGCAGAAGCAGTAGGAGGGGACAACCCTACAGCATTGGCTTCAAATGCTGAATCAAGGGGAACCCAGATAATTAACAACGGTGGGGAAATACTATCTCACGAAGACAAGTGGGAAAATGTTGTTATATATAATCAGGACAACAATAACAACTCGCTCCAGATTAATGATAAGGCTCAATCAAACGCAAACTACATACTCCTTAAAAATCTTGCGAAAACAGCAGCTAACAATGGCTTAAACATTATATATGCTGACAATATTGAAACCTCAAAAATATCTCAGGCTAATAAACAGTTTGCATCCAATCACAGTAACATAGCAAAGGCAAAGAGTGGAAAAGGAAACGGAACTGCAATAGCTCTAAATCTGAATAAGGAAAGACAGTATATAGACAACGGTAGATATTACGATAAAGGGGATAGGACTGAAGACTCACCTAAAGCAACTATCATAGACCAGGACAACAATAATAACTCTGTTCAACTTAATCATAATGCTCAAAATGGTGTAAGAGGTTTTGTGGTAGAAAATGGAGCCAACTCGGCAATGAATACAGGCTTAAATCTCGCTTTTATTCCAGGTGACGTTGTAGATTCTACCGTAACTCAAAGAAATATTCAGGTTTCAAACAACTATAACAACACTGCTTACGGAGAAAACATAGCTGGAGCCGGAAATGTAGAACAAGGAGCAACCCAAACAGTAGATAATTTCTGGACAGAAGTTAAAGACCAGGATAACAATAATAACTCTGTTCAGATTAATGATGCTGCGCAAAGTAATGCTGTTGTAGGAGTTTTAGAAAATGTTGCAAACTCGGCTTCAAATATTGGAGTGAACATACTTTCAGGTAGTGACGTAGACCCATTTGTGGCAACTAATAGTTTTTCAACGTCTCTAATACAGGAAAATAAACAAACAGCTATTAATCACAGGAATATAGCTATTTCTGAGTTTGAAGAAGGAATTGCAGTGGCTACCAACTTTAACAAGCAAACACAGGTAATCAAAAATTACACAACAGATGACCCTCTTGCTATGGCTTTGATAGAAGACCAAGACAACAATAACAACTCTGTTCAGTTAAACGATGACGCCCAATCTTCTTCTGCCAGCTTAATAACTGTAAACTCTGCGCTCTCTGGTGTAAACACAGGGATGAACATCCTGAACGCCAACAAAGTCAGCGGAACTATAACACAGAAAAACATGCAGATTGCATCTAACTTTGAAAATATTGCGCAAAGTAATAACATAGCTTTTGCAGGTAATGCTGAAATTACAGATGGAACTTTTTATAAAACAGGTGAACCTGAAGCAGGACAGATGATAGAAAATGTTCATGTCTGGGTAAAAGAAGGACACACTCAAAACAACAACAACAACTCTGTTCAGCTGAATGACAATGCTCAAAAAGGTTATGTGGGACTTGTTTTAGTAAATGTTGCCAATTCTGCACTTAACGTTGGAAGTAACATTATGAATGTTGATGTTCTGGCAGATGGAGAAGTTAGACAGATAAACAAACAAAGTGCAGGAAATCATAATAATGTAGCAAAAGCTAAAAACTTAGCCTTGGCATCAAACATAAACAAAGAAAAGCAATACATATACAACTGTAATTGTTTGGCAATTGAAGGAGAACAGAACAATAACATGAATTCTGTTCAGATAAACGGAAACGCTCAAAGTGATGTTGCAGCCCTCATATTAGTAAACGCTGCAAACTCTGCAGGAAATACAGCTCTAAATCTCCTTAATGTTAACGCTATAGAGGGAGGAGCTATCAGCCAGATAAATGTGAGCTCTTCAACTAACTTCTCCAATACAGCTGCTGGAAGCACGGCTATAGCAGGTAACGGCGATTTTGGAATAGACATAGGTTTTCCTTTCTAAATTTCTGGAGGGGGCTTAAGCCCCCTATAAAATTTTTTAACGAACGAAGGGGTCTAATATGAAAAAGATAACAATAAAAAGTATTTTCCTGATTATAATGATACTTATCTTTTCATTAAAAAGTCAGACAGTTGCAAAAGATAAAGAGTTTGTTGTTTCCTTCGGGAATGGGGGACTTAAAAGTTTTGTCGTAAAGGACAACACATGTTTTAGCTACATAATGGGATATCCAAAGACAGATAAAACAGTGCCCAATATTATGAACGAAGCAGTTTTATCCTCTTTGGCTGAAGCAAGAAAAAAGTTCAGTAAAGAGTACGACGGATTTATAAATGTAAGAGTTCAAATGCAGTTTGTAGATAGGAAGATGATTATCTATCAAATTTGCGGTGATTTAATTAGGAGGAAGTAGTTATGAGAAGGCTTATAGGTGCAGTTCTGTGTTCAGGAATTATTTTGAGCGGGGCTTTTGGAGAAAATATCTCTCAGGTTTCTGACAGTGAGCTTGATTCTGTTTATGCACAGGGATTTAACTTTGATATAAATATTGACCATATGAAATCCTTTCACATTGGAGAGAACATATACAGCATAGACATTGGAGATATCAACATAAACGACGGAGGGATGCAGTTTAATCTAAACAGCAGTCTTATGCTGTCTGACAATGCCCAGTCAAACGCATTTATGCCCATAAACATCGTTGATTCAGCAGTAAATATTCCTATAAACATTGTGGTGATAATGGGAGATAATAATGGAAGTATTAACATATCCAATTTACTCAACAGTATTAACAAATCCAATTTTATTGGACAGTAAAATCTCTTCTATGGAGGCCCCTGTTCATGGTTGAGGGAAAAGGTTTAAAGCTTACATTAATCCTTCTTTTCTTTTACTTTATCCCTTTCCTTTCCCTCAGCCATGTTTTTTCACAGGAGAGGAAGACAGAGATTCCTGTAATCGTAGGAAGCAGCTTCGGAAAAGTTTATCTGAGACCAAAAGTTATGCCTTACAACGAAATAAAGATGAAAAATGTAGTGAAACAGAAATTAGATTACAGCTGTGGCTCTGCAGTTGTTGCCACATTGTTTAAATATTATCTTGGACTAAATGTTACAGAGGAAAGTATCATAAACGGTCTATTTAGAGTGGGAAACGTAAAAAAAATAATAAAAAGAAAAGGATTCTCTCTCCTTGATATTAAGAAGCTTGCTGTTGCTCTTGGTTACAAGGCAGCAGGGTATAGGACTGATGTAAGAGGTCTAGCAAAAATAGGTAAACCTGCTATTGTTTCAATAACAATCGGCAACTATAAACACTTTGTTATATTCAAAGGTATAAGAAATGGTAGGGTTTTTTTGGCTGACCCATCTGTAGGAAATACAGTTATGTCTGTAGGTGAGTTTGAAAGGGTGTGGTACAGGAATATAGCTCTCGTTATATATCCCAAAAATGAAACAGGAATATTTGGTATATCTGATGAGGAGCTTAGCTATGTAAGCTCTGATTTTGTCAGACAATCTTTATACAGTAATGGTATTCCTGGATACAAAACATTTAGTGATTTCTAACATAATAGAAAAATAAGCAGGGGGCCGAACATGAGAGGAAAACTTCTTTTTTTCATTATCTTTCCTTTCTTTTCATTTCATTCCTATGCATCAGAAATTGAAAAAGCAAAAGAAATACTAAAAAAAGGAAAAACAGAAAAATATGAGGAAAGTCTAACCCAGTTTGACAGGGGATATATCCTTTTAAAGAAAAGGCAGTTTGAAATAGAAAACAGCTTTTCATACATATACTACTCAGCAAATCAGATATATCTGAGTAGTTTTGCAATTTTAGACCCAATATTTCTAACACTTGGAGAGTTTGGGATTGAAAATGCAAGGAGACATATATTCCAGTACAATCTGGCACTGAGATATGGAATAACAGATTTCCTCCAGGCTGAAGTAAACATCCCTTTTATCTTCAGGCACGAAAGATATTCCGTTGTGGGAACAAATGCAGGAGAAAGAACTGCTGACGATTATGGTTTTGGAGATGTATCCATAGGTATGTCAATTCAACCTATCAAAGAGAGAAGAAGCAGACCTGCTGTAATATTTTCAGTGGCTTTTAAAACGAAAACAGGAAAAAGTCCTTTTAAAATTGACGACCCTAAAAAAGACCTTCCAACAGGAAGTGGTTATTATGCTGTAAAAGGTGGAGTAAACATATTAAAAAGTATTGACCCAGTTGTTGTCTTTGGTGGATTGGCCTATTCTTACAATATGCCTGAAGACGTAAGCAGAGTATATACACTAAACACTGGAAGTGGAACAACCTCTGCCAGACTTGACAAGTTTTATCCTGGAGATACACTTAGCTTTAACATTGGGTTCGCATATGCCCTTTCCTACAACTTCTCCATGAACTTTCAGTTTGCTCAGGATTATACTTTTACATCAAGAAGTAAAGTTAATGGTGTGAAATCTGACGTTAGCAACTCTACTATGAATTCTGCGACGCTGAAGATAGGAACAGGATGGGCTCTGTCAAAAAGGTCTTCACTGAACGTTTCACTTACAATGGGTCTGACAAATGATGCACCTGATTACGTTATTGAGTTTAGACTACCTGTAAGGTTTTAATCAGTAATCTCTCCGATGTGATGTTTTTCTATAAGGGAATAAACCTTTGGTCTGCTTATCCCAAGGAGTTTTGCCATCTTTGTGATGTTTCCTCCGGTTTTCAAAAATGCTCTTCTCAGAAGTTCCCTTTCAACTTTTTCAATATTTTCCTTAAGATTAAGGGAACGACCGTTCAGACAGTATGCTGTATCCACCTCCTCTCTTCTCAGGTTCAGATCCTTTTCTGATACGTACATGTTTTCTGTCAAAACAACAGCCTTTCTTATAACATTTATAAGCTCCCTCACATTTCCCGGCCACTGGTAATTCAAAAGTGCCTCTTCAGCTTCTGGAGTGAACCCTTTTATATCCTTTCCTATTTCTTTTGCATACCTGTTCAGAAAATACTTTGCAAGAACCATTATATCTTCCTTTCTCTCCCTCAGGGGAGGAATGTTTATTGTTAGTACATTCAGCCTGTAGTAAAGGTCTTCCCTGAATTTTCCCTTTTTGACAGCTTCCTCAAGATTTACATTTGTTGCTGCGATTATTCTAACGTTTGCATGGAGAGTCTCATTGCCTCCAACTCTTGTGAATGTGTAATCCTCAAGAAATCTCAGAAGTTTTGCCTGCATGCTAAGGGGCATGTCTCCAATTTCGTCAAGGAACAGTGTTCCTCCATTTGCAAACTCAATTCTTCCTATTTTTCTCCTGTGGGCATCTGTGAATGCTCCTTTTTCATAGCCAAACAGCTCTGATTCTAACAGATTTTCCGGTATGGCTGCACAGTTAACAACAACAAAAGGTTTGTCAGCCCTTTTGCTTCTCTCGTGTATTGCCCTTGCTGTCAGCTCCTTACCTGTTCCTGTTTCTCCTATTATCAGAACCGGGTAATTATTTGTCGCATACTTTCTTATAAGATCAAAAACCTCTTTTATTCTTTCACTTACACCAATAAACTCTTTTCTATCTTCTAATTTTTCTTCTATCTCTTCTGGATGCTCAACAAGGAGGTCGTAAAATATTTTTCCGACCTTAAATTCCTGTATAAACCTAACAACTTCAGGTTTTGTATAATCAAAGAACATTCCACATCTTTTGCAGTATCTTTCCTTATTCTCAATCTTTTTTGAACAGAAAGGGCAGATTCCACTTTTGTAAATCCTTGAAGTAAGATATTTTCCTACTGTTGAGGCTATTAACTCAGGATTTTCGTTAAAGATAATAACAAAATCATCATCTCCGAATCTTGTTATCTTCCCTTTTAACGATACTTCTTTATCTAACTCAATAAAAATAACAACATCTTTTTCTTTACATATGTTTAATGCATCATCTTTTACTTTTAACCCTAAAAGGGAAAGATTAACACCTTTTACTATGAAAATGTCTTTACGACAATCTACAAATACACTTTTTTCATATCTTATTCTTGCAGACAGACGCATATATATACCTCCCCACCAGTTCCATTACATTGTTTGAGTTTTGTTAATTAAACAATATAGTTATGCTCTGTAAAAGTCCAATCAAAAATCCAAGAACTGCTCCTGTATATGTTATATGTTTCAGCTGTTTTTCAGAAAATCCTAAAACTACTTTTTCTAAAGTCTGTATGTCCATCTCAAGAAATGTTTCAACTACCAATTTTTCCACATTTAACTCTGAAAGAATCTGGGGCAATTCTTCCTCTATGTTTCTCTCTATACTGTCTGAAGCTCTTTCTAATAACTTTTCTTTCAATCTTTCCTTTATTCTATCTGAAGCTTTTTCTACAATTTTTTCTAATGCAGTGGCCAAAACAGCAGTTTTTATGTTGAGTTTACCTATTGATATACCTTCCTTTATGTTTTCTTTAATGGAAAAAACTATCTGTTCTAAAATCTCATCAAACACATTTTCAATTCTTTTTTTTAACCTTTCTCTGTAACCTGTTTCTTCAAACAGGCTGTGGAGTTTTTCAGGTGTCATAAGATGCTCTTCTATAATCTTAGCTATAGAAAAGGCTATCTCCTTCCTCCTCTTTGGAATTAGACCAGGAGTAAACGGAATTTTGAAGCCAAAAAATCTTTTTTCTTCAAATGGCCTGAACAGCATTTTTACGGCAAGGTAGTTTGTAATATAACCTATAAATGCTCCCACAACAGGAGGAAGCAAAAAATGAACATAGTTTTCCATTAATCTCTCCATAAATAAGATTGATATTATTTAAATTCCAATATATATTATAAACTTCGGTAGTATATGCAAACAGGAGGTAATATGACAGCAAAAGTTGGCAGTCAAGCACCATATTTTGAGTTTTTAGACGGTATAAAAGGTAAAAATTTCTATGACCTGAAGCAGAAATACCATATCGTTATATATAAAGCAAAAGATGACCATTTAGAGCAGTATGAAGATGAATTTGAAAGAGCAAATGTTAAGCTCATAGATTACGTCCAGATTACTACAAAAAATTTTCTTGAAAATTTTGGTCTGAAAGAGGAGGAAGATTTTATTATTCTGATTGACCAGTATGGTGTAGTTCAGTACGTAAGCAACAGTGTTCCCAGTTTTGAAGAAATTATGAATCTTATTTCTTTTGCAGAAGATGAAGGATGCTGTGCCCTTTAAGAAAAAGATAGAAGAAGCTCCACAGCAGCCGGGAGTTTACATTTTCAGGTCTTCAGACGGCAGATACATTTACATTGGAAAGGCAAAAAATCTAAGGAAACGATTAAAGGGACATTACCAGCAGTTAAAACACGACCCAAAGGAACAGAAAATATTCAGCGAAAGTGATATCCTTGAGTGGATTATAACAAAATCTGATTACGAAGCTTTTGTTTTAGAAAATGAGCTTATAAAACAGTATAAACCTCGCTACAATGTTCGTCTGAAATCTGGTTCTGGTTATCCGATGCTTGTTATTACTGATGAAGAATATCCGACAGTTCTTATAAGTAGAAAATATGGAGAAATAAAGGGTGATTATTTTGGACCTTTCCTTCCTGCAAGAACAGCAAGGGCGATGAAAGACCTTATACACAGACTTTTCAAGCTAAGAACCTGCGACCCAATGCCCAAGAGGGATATTGCTTGCTTTGATTATCATTTAGGGCTGTGTTCAGCTCCCTGCACTGGGAAAATATCAAAGAAGGACTATAACTTTGATGTAAAGGGAGCAAAAGCATTTTTATCTGGAGATGTGAAAAAGTTTATATATCAGCTCTACGACAGAATAGAAGAGTATAAACAAAAGATGCTTTTTGAAAAAGCAGCGGTTGTGAGAGACCAGATAACTGCGATGGAAAATTTAGTGCAGAAACAGGAGGTTTTGGGACTTCCCTTTGAAGAAGGAGATATTCTTTTTTTTAGAGGGAGTGAAGTTCTGCTGATTGTCGTTAGAGGATACAGGATTGTTGGGAAGGAGTTTCTTCACATAAAAGAGGAAGGTCTTAAAGATGAGTTTTTCAGCAAGGTTATAACAGAGTATTACTCAAGAGGAAACTACATCCCATCCCGTATATTTATCAATCAGAACGTAGAAGAAAAAGGGAACATTGCTCGCTGGCTGTCTTACAAAAAAGGTAGTAAAGTAGTTTTGAAAACAGAAATACCTGATGAGATTAGACAGTTTATAGACAGAAACTTTCATTTTATTAACACAGATAGATTAAAAAATCTGTTCAGAGAAGTATTTGGTTTTGAGCTTCCAGAAAGGATTGAAGGATTTGATATATCCACACTTCAGGGGAGTTTTACTGTAGGTTCCTGTGTTGTCTGGGAAGATGGAAGAATGAATAAAAGAGAGTACAGGAGATTCAAGGTAAAAACTGTAAAAGGCATTGATGATTATGCATCCTTGAGAGAAGTTTTATACAGGCGATTTAGAAAATATAAAGAGATGGAAAATCTTCCCCTTGTTCTGATTGATGGTGGGAAAGGACAGCTGAATCAGGGTCTTACTGTTAGAGACGCTCTTAGTTTAGAAAAACTGAGAATATTCTCTATTGCAAAAAAGGAAGAAGTGCTGTTCACAGATGATGGCAGAGAGATAAAGCTGTTTGAGTTTCAGGAACTTTTAAAACTTTTTACTCAAATCAGGGACGAAGCCCATAGGTTTGCTATTTCCTATAATAGAAAGCTGAGAGAAAAAGAGGGCTTAAAAGAAGTCTTAGATAAGATAGAAGGTGTAGGAAAAAAGAGGAAGGAAATACTATACAGAACATACAAAACTTTAGACAGAATAGCTCAAGCATCTGTTGAAGAGCTGAAAAAGTTAGGTATTCCTGAAAATGTAGCCCAGAACATAAAAAAGTATCTTTCAGATTAATCCTTTATAAAGTGTGAAAGAAAATGGGCAGTTACAGTATCCATCGTCTGTATGTGGTTCATAAGCCAGGGAAGAAACTCCTTTTCTATATATGACTTTATCAGCTCTGGATTTTTTTCCTTTTCCCATTTTTTCTTTAAACTGTGGAGCTGTCCTAAAACCATGTCATGTTCGCCCCTATGCATAGGATAGGCAAAAAAGTTATACTGCTCCATCATCTCCTGTTCAGAGGAAAAGTGTTTTAACACATCTTGAAAAAACTCTTCAAACTTTCTGTCTATTTCTTCTAAACTTCCTGTTCCTTCCTGAAACTCTTCAATAGCTTCATAAAGCTGGTTCAGTATCTTAATCTCCTCTTCGTGAACCCTGTTCATTCTTTCAAGTGCAACTCTTGGAATTTCTGAAATGTCTAAAAGCATACAATATCCCCCCATATGAAGATTTGTAATATTAAAATATGATGTTTTTTTATATGACTATGATGTAAATCAATTTCCAAAGTGAAGTAGTTTTTCTATTATGTTTTTTTTCTCTTTTTTTTCTTTTTTAAAGTGATATTCCATTTTTGCTTCTTCTACTATTCTTTCTATAAGTTGTTCTATCTCTTTTTCTTTCATTTTCCTGTTCTTAACAATGTGTTTTTTCTTTTTTTCTTTTGGCTTTTCAATTTTTTCTGTGTGTTTGCTTTCAGTTTTTTTTACAGGTGTGTGAATTTTTTCCCTTTCAGGAGTTGCTTTTTTTGTCTCGTTTATAGGTATAACTTCTTTTTTTACAGTATCTTGGCTTTTGTTAAAAATAATGCTGTAAGCAAGGTATATATCTATTACTATAATAACTAACAATAAAGCTATAAACAATCCTTTTTTCAACATCATTCTTTTTATTTAAGTTTATTAGGTTATAAACTAAAATGGAAGTGTTTTCTGACTTTCAGTATATAATGTTAAGATAAAAAAATCAGGAGAGAATAGATGTTAGGCGTTTTAGGTGGAAGTGGACTTTATGAAATTGATGGGATAGAGATTTTAGAAGAGAAAAAGTTAACAACCCCTTATGGGGAACCTTCAGACAGCTATATAATATCTCGTTATAAGGGGAAAACAGTTATATTTCTACCCAGACACGGAAGAGGTCATAAATTTCCTCCCCATCTTATTAATTACAGAGCAAACTTGTGGGGATTTCGAAGACTTGGCGTCAGAAAAATCCTGTCAATCAGTGCTGTTGGGGGAATAAATCCACTTCTCAAACCGGGAGATTTCGTTATCTCCGACCAGTTTGTAGATTTTACAAAGGTAAGACCTGTCACGTTTTATGAAGGGGTTTACACTATTCACGATGAAGAAGACAGGGCAGACGACCTTGTAAATGAATATCTGAAAAATGACAGGGTTGTTCATATTGATGTTACACAGCCTTTCTGCCCTGTGATGAGAAGAGTTTTAAAAAATGTGTTAGATGATATGAAGGTAAGATTTCACAATACCGGAACATACGGGGCAACAGAAGGACCAAGACTTGAAACAGCAGCAGAGATAAAGGCTCTTTCCATACTGGGAGCTGATGTTGTTGGTATGACTCTTGTTCCTGAGATAGTGCTGGCAAGGGAGCTATCTATGCATTTTGCATCGCTGAACGTTGTTACAAACATGGCTGCGGGAATATCAGAAAACAGGCTAACATCTGATGAAGTGATACAGATGATGAAAGAGAAAAATGAGGAAATTAAGAAGGTAGTTTTAAAGTTTATTGAAAACATTCCTGAAAGATTTGATTGTAGCTGTGAAGATGTGCTGAAAGGAGCAGCAATATAAAAGGGGGATTAAGATGAGAGACTTTATCTACGGACTTTTTGATTTTAGGTTTAACAGGTTTATAACACCTGTTGTATCAGGCGTTGTTCTGTTTATACTTTATGCAGTTGTAACAGTTATCTGGCTTGCTTTTCTGTTTGGTGGAGACAGCTATACTCCATTTGCAGTTAGATTTCTAATAACAGTAGTAGGTTATCCTCTAAGTATTATTGGTATAAGGATATGGCTGGAAACTATGGTAGCCTTAACAAAAATAGCGAACATTACAGCAGAGATAAAACAGCACATAAAAGAGAAAGAAGAAGAATAGCTATATCCTGAAGGGATTTCTAACTTTTCCTAATATATCCTTCTGTGAAGGGAATTTTCCTGAACATACGTTATCTTTTTCAAGTAGATGAAGCTGGTCTTCTGTTACTGGTGGTTCAGGAAATAATCTGAAAACAGGAAGCATAAACCAGAAAAATAAGGAAGGTATCTGAATAACAATCCTCTTTTTTCCTATGTAAGAAAGAGCAAACTCAAAAAGCTCCTTGTAAGAGACTATTCTGTTTCCACACAGCTCAATGACCATATTTTTTAAATTTTCGTTTTCTATACTTTTTCTTACTGTATCAACGACATCTATAATGTGAACAGGCTGAACTTTTCCCTGTGGAGCAAGAATAATAGGTGTGAGTTTAGAAAACTTTTTCAGGTCTTCAAATAGTTTCTGCCCTTTTCCTAAAATTATGGAAGGCCTTAGAATAATGTAATCAATGCCTGAATTTTTTATAATCTGCTCACCTTCTGCCTTTGTCTTTGCATATCTGCTTTTTGAGTTAATATCTGCTCCTAAAGCTGACATGTGTATGATTTTTTTTACTTTGACTTTTTTTGCTCCTTCTATCAATCTTTCTACATATTCAACATGAACTTTCTTGAATGTTGAATTTCCTTTTTCATTTAGTATTCCAAGACAGTTAACTATTGTGTCAGGTTTTGTTTGGAGAACTATCTCATCTATCTCTTCAGAAAAAGGAATTATTTTTACTCTCTGTGATGGAGAAATTTTATATGGATTTCTGACAGTAAGGAACAGATAATGTTCCTTTTCTAACTCTTCAACAATGTGACTACCAACAAAACCTGTCCCGCCTGTTATGAGAACTTTCATACCTGAATTTCAACTTTATTTTTTCCTTTCTTTTTTGCTTTGTACATTGCTTCGTCAGCTCTCATTAACACGCTTTCAACAGTATCGTCCTCTTTTATTTCAGTCACTCCAAAACTTGCAGTTATCTTTAATTTTTTACCACTATCATTTTCTATTTTTATTTCTCTGTTTTCTATAACTTTTCTTAATCTCTCTGCTATACTAATGGCATCTTTTATCTCAACTCCAGGAAGTAAAATAGCAAATTCTTCACCACCTAATCTTCCAATAACTGTATTCGCCCTTAAGTAAAATCTAAATATTGTTGCAAGCTCCTTTAATACTAAATCCCCTATTAAATGACCATATTCGTCGTTAATCTTTTTGAAGTCATCAACATCAACAAAAATGACAGAAGATGGATAATGTCTAATTTTCCTATCTCTTATTGCGTCTTCCAAAGCCCTTTCAAATCTTCTTCTATTTACAAGTCCTGTCAGAAAATCTATACTTGCTTCTTTCTTAGCTGCTGACAACTCTTCCTTTAAAGAAATAACCTCTGCATGGTAAGATTTTAATTCAGACTTAAGTTTGTTATTCTCAGCTCTTAGCTCTTTTAACTCCTGTAGTATGTCCATAACTGTGTCGTTAATCGTGTCAAGGGTGGCTGACTCTTTTACTTTAACTAATCTGTCAGCGTGATTACTAATCTTTTCCTGATGAGTATCAATGTTGTTCACGAGCTCTTTTAGCGTCTCATCAAGCTTATTTGCTATGTTTTTAAACTTTTCTGCAAGATTTTCTGGAACATTTTCTTCTTTTGTTTCTATGTCAACGGCCTGATAGTCTTCGTCGTATATGTCTTTATACAGCCCAATTAACTCTAAATCATCAAGTTCTTTTTTTTGTTCAGCTAAAGAGCAGAATATATAAAACCACTTTTCGTAATTTCGGGGAACAGGGGGAATGTTGTGTTTTATCAGGAAACTGAGCTCTTTACGGACAATATTCATAAGCAGTTTTATGTCGTCGTGGGATAGCTTTTTACTCCCTTTAAGCTTACTGTAAAATTCACACTTTACTTTATCTTGTGCCATTTAGATTTCCTTTTGCTCTGTTAATAACTGGTGATTTATATTATTATCGGAAGATTCAACCGATTTTATTAAATAAACTTTATCTCCTGGTCTTACCCTCTCCTCTGTCTTTAGTCCAACGACAATTCCCCTTTCTGCTGTCTTTATGTCCTTCTTTTCAACCTGCATAGATTTTACTGTTTGCCGGACGAGACCTGTCTTTTTACCTATTATGTGTATGGTATCTCCAATGGAGATTGGATTATCTATAATTTTTACTTCTGCAACACTTATGCGGGGATAAAACTTGATTACCTCTCCCACATACAGTTTTTTCTCCTTTGCTATTGATTTATTTATACCAAACAGCCCCTCCCCAAAGTAAAATCCAGAGTCCCACTCTCTGTGATAAACCCTTTCCAACCTGTCCCACAGGTCTTTCCATCCTTTTGTGTGCCACTCTCCATTTAGTATTCTGTCTCTTGCTTCCCTGTAGGCAGATGTTACCATGTATGCATAATCAGCATTCTTGTTCCTTCCCTCTATTTTCCAGCTGTCAGCCCACATCAACCTGTCAACAAAATTAATAGTAACAAGGTCTCTGGCAGAAAGAACGTAATCAGAGCCTAAATAAAACTCTGTTCCTGTGTTTTTTGACACTATCTTTACATCAAACTCGTGTCTGCATACCTGATAACACTCTCCTCTGTTTCCAGACTTTTCAAAAACGTCGTGTGAGAGAAAACATCTACCAGATACAGCCATACACATAGCACCATGTATAAAAATTTCAACTTCAAGGTTCGTTTTTCTCTTTATATCCAGCAGTCCCTCTAACTTGACCTCCCTTGCAGGAACAATTCTTTTTATTCCCATCTTCTCGTAAAACTTTGCAGCCTGCGAGTTCGAGACAGAAGCCATTGTTGAGAGGTGGGTTTCAATTCCCCTTTCAATTGAAGCAGATATCACAGCCATGTCCCAGCCTATAACAGCATCAACGCCAATTTCTTTGAGCTGGTCAAGGGTTTCATTAATGTAAGGGAGGTCTTCTTCAAATACTATAGAGTTTAAGACAATATACTGTCTTACTCCTGCATCATGGGTTATCTTTCTGATTTCTTTTACGTCTTCTATAGTAAAGTTAGACTTTAAAGCTCTCTGATTTATCTTGCCAACACCCATGTATATTGCATCTGCTCCTGCTTTTATTACTGATGCCAGTCCTTCGTAATGTCCAACAGGTGCGAGTATTTCAGGTTTTTTACTTTCCATTTTTACCTCCAGAAATTTTTGATTAAATTAAATTATATGCATTGACACAATAAGTCTATGATTTTTAGCTGTTTTATGTATAGAATAAAATAAAAAAGGTGGATGGCGTGAACATATTAGACAGGATAATCCAGACAAAAAGGGAAGAGCTGTTAGACTACACTCCAGATTACATAAAGTATCTTGAAGGAAAAGTAGTATCAAGGGATAAAGTGAGAGATTTTCCCGGTGTTCTGAAAAAAGAAGGGATAAACATCATAGCTGAAATAAAGAAAGCATCCCCTTCAAAAGGGATTATAAGAGAAGATTTTGACCCTGCACAGATAGGGAAGATATACGAAGAGAATGGAGCATCTGCCATATCTGTATTGACAGATAAGTTTTACTTTAAAGGGGACATCCAGTTTATCAAGATTGTTCGGGCTGTAACAACTATTCCGCTGCTCAGGAAAGATTTTATCATTGATAAAAGACAGATATTAGAGGCATATGCATACGGAGCAGACAGTTATCTGCTGATTGCAAGGGTTCTGTCAGAAAAGGAGCTACAGGAACTGATTTCTTATGGAAGGGAGTTTGGTATGGAACCTCTTGTGGAGATACATTCCTACGAGGAAGGGGTAAAGTCTATAAATGCAGGAGCAAAAATTATAGGTATAAACAACAGGGATTTAGAGAGTTTTACAGTAAACATAAATCTGTCAAAGGAGCTTGCTCCCCAGATGAAAAATTTAGGTGCTGAAATTGTAGTGGCAGAAAGTGGTATATCAGAAAAAGAAGAGATATTAGAGCTGAAAAAATGCGGAGTTGATGCATTTTTGATAGGTGAGGCATTGATGAGGGAAAAGGACATTGGA
>JALSNI010000068.1 GCA_026987075.1 Persephonella sp.
ATTTTAATGGTAGGTCTGTACAGAATTAAGGCTATCTGGAAAATGAATACGTTGATACTCAACGATTAGCGGGGGACTGTTGTACTAACCCGATTTATTGAGGGTATTGCGACAGGATGGCGAGGATTTCTCCATCTTTTGAGATCCCGAAAGTTGTACTAACCCGATTTATTGAGGGTATTGCGACTCGTGAGGTTCGGGGGTTCACCTATTCCCAATGTCAAGTAAGTTGTACTAACCCGATTTATTGAGGGTATTGCGACTTCTATAAAGGACTGGAGTAGAAAAGTTCTGAAGTCTCGTTGTACTAACCCGATTTATTGAGGGTATTGCGACGGAATGAGAACAATTTGGCTGTGTTTTCGAGACTGAGTTGTACTAACCCGATTTATTGAGGGTATTGCGACACTTATCCCAATTATTGTAATCATCCCACACAGGAACTTTTGTTGTACTAACCCGATTTATTGAGGGTATTGCGATATTAATGCATAAAAGTCTCCCTAAGAGTATGTAATTTTAAGCCGTATTACACTCACCCGACTTAACAAAGGTGTTAGGAATAATTAAAACATATCAATTTTTTAGGCTGTTCTGATACTTTCACACTACACATCTTTCTAAGGATAAAAGTTTTGCTCTATGGTAAAATTTCCCATAAGGCACATCTTTATTAAGAGATAAAAATTTGTATAGTAGCTTATGGAGAGCTGTTATGAAAGTCATAGTAGAAGTTCCTGATGAGCTAAAATTAAATGAAAAGGAAGTAAAAACGGCAGCTTTAGTTAAATTATATGAACTTGGGAAAATATCCTCTGGCAAAGCTGCAAAACTTTTGGGTATTTCCCGTATTGAGTTTTTAAATTTGCTTGGTAAATATAAGGTTCAGATGGAACCAGGTACAGAAAAAGAACTCTTAGAAGATATAGAGAATGCCTAAAGTTGTATCAAATACAACTCCAATCCTATCCTTTATTAAATTAGACAGACTTGACAAACTTTTTTATTCTAATTAAATTATTCCAAAAGAATAATTCTAAAGGAGTAATATGAAAAACCCATTTACCCTTGGTCTTGTAAGTGAAGATAAGTTTTGTAATCGCAGAAAAGAGATTAAAGAGCTAAAAAATTACATCAAAAACAGTCAGAATGTTGTCATCTATTCTCCAAGAAGATTTGGAAAAACATCCCTAATCAAGAAAGTCCTAAAAGAGCTAAAAAAAGAAAACAAAAACATACTCCCTGTTTACGTAGATTTATTTCCTGTATCTTCATATCGAGATTTAGCAGACTTACTCTCAAGAGCAATCATATCAGAAGTCGGAAAAGAGATTAACAAAAGCTTTATCAAAAAGGTCAAAACCCTTTTCAAAAGTGTAGTTCCTACCTTTACAATAAAGCCTGACGGTTCATTCTCCATTTCTGTATCTTTTTCCCAAAACTTAGAAACAGAGATAGATACTGTTTTATCTGACATACTACAGGGATTTAACAGCTACATAAACAAAAACAAGTTATCAGCAGTTTTAGTGTTAGACGAATTTCAAGAAATTACCACCCTCAAAGAGTCCCACAAGATAGAAGGAATCTTTAGAACTAACATCCAGTCTCACTATAATATAAGCTACATTTTCATAGGCAGTAGAAGGAGAATTCTACTTGATATGTTCACAGACAAAAATAGACCATTTTATAAAAGTTCATTCCTGTATGAGCTGAAAAAAATTCCCAAAGAAGAGTTTACTGTCTGTATAATCAAAAACTTTGAAAAAACAAAAAAAGAATGCTCCCCTGCTCTTGCTGAAAAAATCTACAATCTGGTAGAAGGATATCCTTATTATGTTCAAAAGCTTTCATCCGTAGTGTGGGATTTGACCAATAAACGGGTTAGTGAAAAAATAATATCCGAGAGTATAAACATACTGATAAACTCAGAAAAGGCAGATTTTGAAAACATCTGGATTAATCTCAATAATGCAGAAAAGGCAGTGCTGAAAACAATAGCTCAACATCCAAACTTGCAGATATACTCAAAAGAGTTTACAAAAAACTCTGGTCTTTCTATCGGTGGTATCCAGAAGGCTGTAAAGTCTCTCCTGACAAAAGATTTAATTGAAACAAAAGACAAAAACTACCAGATAACCGACCCCCTAATGAGACTATGGCTACTAAAGGAGTTTGCAGGGTAATCATATAACAAACGTCAAAGCTCCATTTTTGGCAATACCCATTCTTATAATCTTTTTTTCATTATCTACAGGATAAATGAAAAATTTATCTATCTCATCAATTTCCTTTTCAACTTCATTTAGAAGATTAATTATCGTCTCTTTATCTGCTTCAACTTCAAACAGACTAAGCTGAGTTCTGATACCATATGCTTTTAGAAGCTTTGATACTTTGTTTCTCTTCTTGTCATCAGATATGTCATAGCAGATTATAAACCTCAACTTAAAATACCCACAAAATCATTTACCTTTTCTTCAAAAAGTTTACTGTATTTTCTATCAGTTATAAAATTTTGATGGAATAAATCTACAAACTTCTTAAGGCTTTCCTCTTTGAGATAATAGCTACTTTCTGAGCTTATAAAATCATCTTTAGAAAATATACCCCTATTGAAAAGAAACAGTACGAAATCAGAAAGTTTTACCCTAAAAATCTCCATAAAGTCAGAAGAAAGGGAGGCATGAGTTCCCCTTTTTTTATGGAGGAAGCTTATGTAAGGGTCAAAACCTTTTGCACTCAAAAAAGAAAACAGCAGGCTGTAGAACATAGAGTAAATTAAACTCAAAAGTGCATTGACCGGGTCTGGAGCTGGTCTATACTCTCTTTTAGTAAATCCAAGGCTGTTATCCTTTAATCTTTCTCTAAAATTTTGAAAAAAGATGTTTGACACTCCCCCTTCTATTCCAAGTATTTCATTATAACTATCTGACAATTCTAATGCTTTTTTGTAATAGCTAAAATCTTCCCCTGTATACTTTTCAACTGCATTTATTTTCTCTAAAACGAAAAATTTTGCTGTCTGCAGACTTTTATCATTGTCCAGAAAGGCTTTGTACTGCTTTAGTCTCAAGTTATAATTACTTCCTAAACTTGTGTTTGTTATCAGTCCTTTAAACTTACCATTTAAACTTAATAAATAAATGTCGGCACTTTTTGAGAGCAAAAAATTTACTGCAGGCATTGAAATCTCAATATTCCCAAATACAAAAACCTTATCAATTCTGTTTATAGGAAAAGACCATATTTTCTCTCTGTTTTCATAAACAGCTATCTGGTTATCCTTTCTTTTTATTTTTGTGCCCTGTTTTGTTATGTAGATAATCTCTTTCATACGAAAATATCTCCGTAGTTTTTGCCTTTATAAATTCCGTTTCTCAGGGGTTGCCTTGTATAAGGAAATATGTAAACCACATCTTGCTTTGGATTGATTATCTCTTTTATTTGACTTTTTAGATGATTTAAAGACTTTTTATCAAGCTCTAATTCAAATACGCTCAGTTCAACATTTATTCCGTAACCAAGAAGCAGTTTAAACAGTTTGTTTCTTCTCTTGCTGTCTGCCACGTCATAAACTACCAAATATTTCATCAGCCCTCCCCCTTTTATAAAGCTGTATTATGTAAGAGATTTCTTTTAATCTTTTGAACCTATTGCCGTAAAAAAAGTAAGTGGAAAGCATTTTTATAAACTTAGTGACAGTAATAGGATAAACTTTTTCATTAAAATCATCTTTTTCAAAAAATTTATCTTCCAACAGATGATGTAATTTTTTTAGAAATCTCAGCCTCATAATTTCTGTTAAATCTTTGATTAAAGAGAGTTTTCCTTCATTTAAGGTTCCACTTTCTGTATTTATATTTTGATTTATGAACCTATTGTAAAATGAGAAAGCTACAATATTTTCTGTGAAGTTGAAAAACATATCTGTTATTTCTCTGCTCTGACTGATTTGTAATCTAACTTTTCTGCAAAGAGTATCAATAAAAACTGCTTTGATAAGAAAATTTAGATGCTGGTTTGTTTTTTGTAGATTTTTATCATTCTTGAGGGAGAGATTTATAAGATTTACTGCTCCAGCTATTTTAAACAGATTGGTCATAAAGTTTGCTTTTGCCTGCAGAATACTAAGCCCTAAAAAAGTGTCTTTTTGCATAGGACTGCTGACTGTTTTATGTAATATAACATCTTGTGGTTTTCCTTGTCTGTCTAAATATACAACATTAACAGAGTTTTTTGACAGCAGTGATTTTATCCATATAGGAAGATAAAAGATGGTAAATACACTTTCTATTTCATCTAAATTTAAATTTTTGATGTTGTACTCTGTTCCCAGTATTATGTGGCTGTCTTCTATCAGAAAGACATCTGGATAATCTTTTATTATAAATAGATTCTTTTTGGTTAAGTAACTTCTCAAAGCCAACCCCATAACTGTCTTTTTATACTTATAAACTGAATTTTTCAAAACTTCTGACTTCTGTACAAAAATCCAATATGATATAAATCATAAAACTGTCGGAAAACCGCATAAAATCTAAACTTTGTAATTGAGATAGTATTGAGATGATGATATTGACAAAATTCAGAAAAATCAGTATTTTAATGGTAGGTCTGTACAGGATTAAGGCTATCTGGAAAATGAATACGTTGATACTCAACGATTAGCGGGGGACTGTTGCACTAACCCGATTTACTGAGGGTATTGCGACAAATACAAGGTTTCCTTTTTTTGTAAGAAAACCTTCAATAAATAGTTGCACTAACCCGATTTACTGAGGGTATTGCGACGGTCTCTTCTTTTTTAATGAGGGAGACCTTGAAAGGCCTTCCGTTGCACTAACCCGATTTACTGAGGGTATTGCGACTTCTCATATGTTTTACTTCCAGGAGGAGAAAGAATTGTTGCACTAACCCGATTTACTGAGGGTATTGCGACGTCAGGGTCAGGAGAGATGGAAACACCATCTCTTCCCCCAGTTGCACTAACCCGATTTACTGAGGGTATTGCGACAGGAGGAGGAATTCTCTTCCTCCCTGGAAGTTGGAGAGTTGCACTAACCCGATTTACTGAGGGTATTGCGACTCTTGTTCTAAAATAAAATCAACATCTTCTTGTGTAAGGTTGCACTAACCCGATTTACTGAGGGTATTGCGACCCTTGAATAGATAGACCTTATTACTTCGAGGCTCTGGAAGTTGCACTAACCCGATTTACTGAGGGTATTGCGACGAAGCGTAGGAAGGATTTCTGCGAGTTGTCGTATTGTTTGTTGCACTAACCCGATTTACTGAGGGTATTGCGACTTGGAAATAGAGGTCAAAACCTCAATTTCTAAGTTTTCTCCAAGTTGCACTAACCCGATTTACTGAGGGTATTGCGACCTTCTTCCTCTGTCAGGTAAAAGTTGTTCCATGTTTCGTTGCACTGACCCGATTTACTGAGGGTATTGCGACACTCGTAATAATTGGATACCTTCGGAACTTCGTATAAAGTTGTACTGACCCGATTTTATGAGGGTGTTGTGACTCTGTAAAATCCTTCAAAATCTTAAAATCTTCTTCAGAGAGCCCGTTCTCACCCGACTTTCTGAGGGTATTTTTATCATGGTGATAATTGTTAGATGCTACAGACCCTCTGTGTAATTATTTCGTTGATGTTATAATTTTGTTATGGAAGCACTGCTAAAGGAGCTTTATTTAAGCTCTGACTTTCATTCTTTCAAAGAGGGGGATTTTTTAGTTATTCGGGTCATTGACTTTTATAAAAAGTCAGGTTTTGTCTTAACTTCAAGAATCAAAAATGCCCCGCCCAAGAAATCAAGACCAATCATCATAACTGAAACTGCCGATGAAAAAGTCAGATTTGTAGCAACAACGACAGATTTGAACTCCAGAAAAGACAGACCAAAAATACACACAAAAGAATGCACTATTAAAAAATCTCCTGAAGAGTGTTTCGGCTTACATCTGAACAGGAAATACTCGTGGCTTTTTGCCAAGAAAACACAAAAAACAAAGCGGTGGAGAGTTTACTATTCTGTTGACGTATACACACTAAAACAGATGTTTGCAGAAGGAACACTAAAAAAATGTGGAAACTGTCCCCAGTCTGTAATCTTAGAGATAGAAAAAAAGATAAATGATATGGGAGAGGTTGTATGATTAATCCCCACAGAGAGATTTATCTATTTTTGCAAGGCAGGTCAGAAACAGGACTGGACATAATAACCAATATCTTTTACAAACAGTTAAATAGCTCATCATTTGTTTATCTTACCAATTATTACGAAAAAGAAGACCTTTTTATGGATTTTATAAGTAAACTTTTTGAAAAAAGGGAATATCTGCTCAATCTGTTTGAAAATCAAGAAAATGGGCTTCCCTCCTATATCAGACTTATGGCATCAAACTTTTTGAAAGACAGAATAAAATCTCTGTCAGACAGCAGGGAAAAAGGAGTTTTTAATAATGAAAGGTTAATTTATACAGAAGGTAGATTTGAAGAAGTTATTATACAGATTGATGCTTTTAAACTCAGTGAAACCTTAAAAAAAGAGCTGAAAGAAGATGAGATTTTACTGCTGTGTTACATTACTGCTCCAGACAAAAAAGATTTTGAAGAAAAATATTTTAGCAGTGTTAACAAAAACGCCCTTTATAAAAGAGTTCAGAGGGTTAAGGAAAAACTGAGGAAGGTTGTTACAAAACATGGATTTGCACAGGAAGTGGTCGGTTATTATATTGAGCATCTACTACCGGCAAAATGCAAAAGAGGGAACGCAGATGGATAAAAGACTGTTAGAGCTTATATACATGGATTACATAAACAGTATTGAGAATCCTGTGGAGATAGATATAGAAAGCAGATTAGATAAACAAACAAAAAAAAGAATATTAGATAAATTTAAAACCCCTATAAAATTAGAAAAATCAAAAAAAACACCTGTAAAAGAGGGAGATATACTTTTATTCTTTAAGGGACACATTCCCATTCACTATCTGATTATAGACAAGATAGACAATTTATACGAAGTTCTGAAAGTATCTAACTTCTGGGAATTAGGAAATCAGAACGACATGATTGTAAAGATTCAGGATGAAACCTATATAATTGAAACATGGAATAGTTTTTATTTAACAGAAGAAGAAATTACAAAATCTATGTATATTGGAAAACTCTCTGAAGAAGATTTTAAAATCCTTACAGACTATCTGTCTGGCAAGATATCTGAGCTTCCAGAAAACAAAAGAGGGCTAACAGTTCCACTTGATGACAATTTTTACCAGATAAAGTTCCACCAGAAAGAAAGTGAGATAGTGAGAGAATACAAGTTAAGGATATTTGAAGAAGAGGAAAATGTTATACAGATTCCGCCGGAAAGAGAAAAAGAGATTTTAATTCCTCTTGTTGCCGGCAGAGAAAAAACAGTCCTCAGCTGTGATAAATTTTTACTTAAAAAACTCCCTGAAGAAAATCTAATCCAGATGATTTTCAGCCCCGAAATACAGGGCAAAAAAGCAGTAATAACAATTTTTGATGAGCAACATGAATTCTTTAAACTGCCTGAAACCATTTATATTGAGAGCAGTAATGTGGAAAAGATTGACCTTGAGAAACTGTGCTCTGCAGTAGAGGTGAGCATTGAGCTGGATTAAACATCTAAAAGAGGCAGGAGACAGACACACTCTGATTGAATACATAAAGAGCCGTCAGGTAAAAAGGGAAGAGTTAGAGGAGCTTTACAGTCTCCTGAACTCTAATGATGAAGAGCTTATATACACTGTTTACAGATTTTTAGATGAAAATCCCGAATACGTTGATTACCCTCTCCTTTCAAAAACAACAGGTATAGAAGAAAAAGTGCTGAAAACCGTTTTGACCACAACACCGATAAAAGCTTTTTTCCCTGTTGTCGATGCAGAAAAACACACGATAGCTACTGTCTATCTGTTTCAGCTCCCCTTCAAGACAGAAAAAAGCAGTTTTTCAGACAGACCAGAGCTGAAAAAAATAAAAAAATATCTCCAGAGAAAAAACCACCCTGTAAAAGACTTTTTTGTAGTGTTTGACACTAACTTTAAGGGCAGTTCTTACATGCTTGCTGTCATTTCAGCCCTTTTCCTTCCTGAGGAAAAACTCGGCAGATATGCATTTACAGGAGAAGTAAACTGGGAAGGAGAAATTGTCAGTGTAGATTTCCTCAAAGAAAAAGAAAAAGCATCCCAAAAAAACAATCTAATCCTTATAACACCTGAAATTTTCAAAACAGTTGACCATATGCTCAGATGTCTAACCAGTGAGGAGATAGACCTGCCCTTTGCAGTAATAAATAAATCTGATGATGAGATAAAAAAATCTCTACTGAAATTAGAAAAAGAGATAAAAGAAAAAAACCCCCTATATTCTCTGAAAAAACAGCTTTTAATCCTTGGGCTTAAAGAAGAAGACCTTTACTTAAATGTGGAAAACATACCACCTACAAAAGAAGAATGGGAAAAAAAGTTAAACACAATCAAACAGAAACTTCTCAAAATACACAGCTCAGCCTACACAGAAAAAATTAATCTTCACATTGCTACCAGTATTGCCAGCCTCAGCTTTGCTACAGGCGTTGTTTTAGGAGCAAAGAGAAGTTATGTTCTGTATCACTTTCAGAATGACAGATATTTTCCTGTTATAGACCTCTCATCACCGGAAAGATTAAGAAATATAAAGCAAATAAACAGAAACATACTAAAAAACTCAAAAAATATAAATATAGAAATAAACATAAAAGACAGCAGTGAAGTAAACCTGATACTCTACCTTGCAAGTCACAATCCTGTTGCTGACGTTCTGAATTTTACAAAAAACAAAAATTATGTTTATATCACAGACAGGAACTTTCAGGGAAAAATTCCTATAAAACCCTATCTGTGGGAAGAATATGTATCTGAGATATACTCAGCAGTAAACCAGCTAAGAGAAAAATACCTGATTGGCAGGTTTAATCTGTTTATCAGCTGTCCGTCTGTGATAGCAATGGCTTTAGGTATGGCTGTGGGAAACTTTATTGATATCTCTGTTTATAATTACTTCCCCCAAACAAGAGAAAAATATTTCAAAGTATTTGAAACAGCCCAGTTAAGAACTGTCTTCTGAGCTGTGAAAAACAAGAACGTCAAAGCCTATAACCTTTTTCGTCTGTGTTGATACATACTGAAACTCTCTGCCTTCCGCCTCAAGAGTGAATATAGCTCCTGCAATACTGGGGATTTTCTGTCCTCCAGTAACGTCCACAATAAAGTCTGCATTTCTTTTTATCTTTTTCTGTTTTTTTAGTCTTCTGTATATGTCCTTTAGACTGTTGTATACCTGCTCCACATTCTCAAAATCCACTATTTTTTCGTATCTGTTTACAGCAAAAACATCGTCAGGAAAGATGCGGTATACCATCTCCCTGAATATATCAAACTGGGAAGCAGACCTGTCAGAAGTAATAACAATTACTTCCTCCAAGGCTGGTAGATGGTGTTTTATTGCTATTGACGGCATCTCCCAGTTTAACCTTACTGTTTTGAAATCTTCAAAAGAGCTGATATTTTTTGCAGAGTCAATATCATTGGCATGACTGAGGAAAAGAATTAAAATCTTTTTCTTTTCTGGTTCTATAGGCTGAACATCAATGTCAGCATTACCTAACTTACTCATCTGGTGTTTCACATACAAAAACAGACCAGTAGCTACTACTAAACCTGCTGTAAGTAAAAACACAAAATAGTATTCAGGAAGGTATTTTTTTACAATCTCATATATTCCATCTCCAATCCAGCTTAAAGACACAGAAAAAGCAACAATAAACAAAAAAGTTTTCCAGTTTAAAAAGGTGCCGAAAATATTCTGCACTGATTTAAGCTCAGATACTCTCATAGTCCCTTTTACGATGTTTTTAAAACTATTATTGAATAAAAAAAGAAAAATGGTCAACTCCTGGAAGAAGGGGGGCAAGATGCCCCTTATTTTTTCAGGACATGGATTTTCCAGCCGTGGTTTGTTTTGATAAAGTTAAAAACATCATTGTATTTCGGCGAGTTTGAGAAAATTATTTCAAAGTTAGCTTCATACAGAGTTCCACTATTGTCTAAGCTTCTTATATATAAAATATTAACTTCATGCTTTTTTGAACCTTTACACATTTTATAGAAATTATACTGGAAAGATACCCCTAAAATTGGAACCCATGTATTGAAAATCTGCTGAGCATAAGGGGTCAGATAGGAATTAGCTTTTTCAAAATCTTTCCTGCACACTGCATTAATCCAGTTTGTCAGCGTCTCTTTAATTCCTTCTTCTGGAGTTTCAGTTCCACAACCTGTCAAAATCAAAACAGCTGCAAAAAGCAAACCTAAAAACTTCCTCATTGAACAACCTCCTTCAGTGATTTTATAATAGATAAACGAAGAAAAATTTCTTCTTTGACATCTAAAGCAGTTCTTCTTCCACCTTTCTGAGGAAAACCCTTACGCCGTATTTATCTGCAACTTCTCTGTATTTCCAGGTCAAATCCCATATTTCTTTTTGCAGTCTGTTTACGTCTTCTTGCGTTCTTACTATTCCCAATTCCTCCATTTTCCTTACAACAAGGGTTGCAAGTGCAAGGTCGTCAAGTGGTTTGAAGGTAACTATCTTCTCTATCCTGCCTATAAACTCTGGAGGAAAGTGCTGTGTTTCACTCCTGCTGTCTCCTGTAAACCTTCTGTAATCTTCTTCTAATATGTGTTGTGGAACTATTCTGCTAACCTCTAAAAAGTTACCAGTCAAAAGGTTTCTTATCAGTATTTCTTTTTCCACTTCATCTTCTATATTTTCACTGATATATCTTATTGCATTCTGCCACAGATTTGATGTGAAGATTATAATAGACTGGTTTAATACCACTCTTATGCCTGTGGAAAGTTCCTGAATCTCTCCTTCGTCTACAAGAGCCATTAAAGGTTTATAAAGGGATGGATGTGCTTTTTCTATTTCATCAAAGAGTATAACTGCTTTTGGATTGTGCATCAGGGGTCTTGTAAGTGCTCCTCCTTCTTCACTTCCTATGTATCCCTTTGGTGAGCCTACAAGAGTCTGAGCTGTGTGATAATCTGAAAAGTTTCCCATGTCAAATCTCAAAAACTGGTGTCCGTAGTAATACCCAAACCAGCCTGCTAATGCTTTTGCTGTCTGTGTTTTTCCAACTCCTGTTGGACCCACAAACATAAATGTGGCTAATACTCTTTTTGGCAGACCTTTCATTTCCTGTTTTTTTACATTTCTCAGTAGTGTTGAGCTGACATGCTTAACTGCTTCTTCCTGTCCTACAACTACGTTGTTTAAGTGCTGTGACAGTGGAACGGTATCTCTAACTTCATCTTCAGGCATTTCGTAAAAAAACTTTCTTAACCTTTCTTTATTCGCCACTGCAAAAGCAACAAGGGCAAAGAAAACTCCAAAATAAATTAAAAAGGTTTTTCCTGTTATAAGGCTGTACCCTGCCCACAAAAGAAAAAACATTCCAAGCCCATATCCTGCTATTTTCAACATATTTCTTCCTTTTACTTTTTCTTCCACTTGTTTTTGCATTTTTTCTTCCCCTTTACTACGATAGAACTTTCGTAATAAATAAACGGAAAAAAATGTCGTTTCTGACAGTGATATACATTTTCATTGCAAGGACTCTTATTTTTTCTGGACTTTTATGAAATCTGGCGTTTTCATAAAAACTGCATATGGATACCGATTGCAATGTGAATTGACTGGGAGCATTGAGCTGTGCTAAAATGCGGGAGGTAAGGTCAGATTTGTATAAGCATATAGGATACATGACAGCAGGAATATGTTGATTTTCAACAAGTATAGAGGGCTCTCGTTCTCACCCGATTTTCTAAGGGTATTGCGACTCGTATCCGCTCTCTTTCAGCTCGGAAATTGGTACTCTTGCTCGTTCTCACCCGATTTTCTGAGGGTATTGCGACAGGTAGCCGTAGAGCCAAATTGGCCCCCGGCCTGATATTTCGTTCTCACCCGACTTTCTGAGGGTATTGCTGTTTTTTAAGTTTTGATTTAGATTGAAAATAACACAGACAACAGAGATACCGAGCAGGTTGTGAGGTTTACAGCTTAATCTTGAGGGTTGGAATTGGTCTGACCCTTTCTCAGAATTAGTCTTTAGACTGCAAAACTGAAAAATCAAAAAACATTTTTCTTAAGTAGGTCTTCACCACCAATTCTTATTATTTTCCGATAATCTTTTACGGGAAACGCAAAGATTTTATCCCCTTCTTCTAAATATTTTTCCGACTCTTTTATTATTTTCCTTATAGTTTTTTCCGACAGTGTCGTCTCAAATACACTAAATTGAGTTCTTATGCCATATGACCTTAGAATTTTATAAACTTTTCTCCATACTTTCGGATTTGAGATGTCATAACATATAACAAATCTCATAGCATACTCTCAATCTGACGTGAACTACTCCTCAATAAATTGAGGAGCTTGCTCGCTCTGCAAGCTCGCCAACTTCTGAGAAGTTTCCTGCTTCACAACTGGATGTCTCGTAGACTGGGAGTTATCTCCCATTCCGCCGACAGAGCCAGCTCCACAATCCCATTGGGATTGAGCCTGCAAGTTTCCTTGCAGAGCACAGGCTTGAGTTTGGACAGTTCCTGTCCTACCGCTCGTCAGGTGAGCGACCCCTATCTTGTATAGATTTTTGCTCGCATTCTCATCTCTATCGTGCACAGTCTTACATATTGGACACTGCCACTTCCTTACCTGTAATGTAAGCTGGTTGTTTTTGTATCCACACACACTACAGGTCTTACTGCTTGGATAAAATCTGTCTACTTTTATTATCTTCCTTCCATACCATCTCGCTTTATATTCCAACTGCCTGACAAACTTATACCAGCTTACATCTGTTATCTGTTTTGATAGCTTCTCATTTTGTATCATTCCCTTTATATTTAGACTTTCTACCACAAAGCAATCATACTGCTTGGTTATCGCAGTTGATACCTTGTGGAGAAAGTCTTTCCTTTGGTTTACTATTTTTGACGAAAGCCTTGCTACCTTTTGTCTTGCTTTTTCATAGTTCTTGCTTCCTTTTTGTTTCTTTGATAGCTGTCTTTGTAGCTTGATTAGTCTTTTTTCCGCTTTTTGCAAGTATTTAGGATTTTCTATGTGATAGGTTTTATCTCCATCATAGATTATTGCAAATTCTTTTATTCCCACATCTATCCCTGCTGTCTTATTTGATGGTTTTAGTGGTTGTATTTCTTTTCTGGTTAATACATTTAGATAGTATCTCCCATCTGGTGTTTTTGTTATGCTTATGCTTCTTATTTGCCCTTCTATATCTCTATGCATTTTTATAGGGATTTTTGTTTTTAGTTTTGGTATTTTGAGCAAGCTTCTTTTTTTACTTACTCTTTCTATCTCAAAATGCTGTGGTATGTGAACTGTTTGCCTTGATTTTTTCTTCTTGAATTTTGGAAAGCCTGCTCTGCCTTCAAAAAAGTTTTTGTATGCTGTATCTAAATTTTGTAGTGATACTTGAAGGCTTTGGCTGTTTGCTTGTTTTAGAAAGGGATAATCTCTTTTTAGTGCTGGTAGCATTGATTGGTATCTGCTGTATTTCCATTTTATTCCTTGTTTTTCGTATTCTTCTTTAGACAGTGCTAAAAAGTAGTTATATACAAATCTGCAATGCCCAAACTGGATATTTAGAAAATGCTTTTGCTCCTTATTTGGATAAAGCCGAAATCTGTAGGTGTATTCTACCATCAACTATATTTTCCTTTCCCATAGCAATAATAACTATATGTTTTATGTTTTTTATAACTATTTGTCAATAAACGATTTATTGAAAACCTTTACATACTATATGAAAAAAATAACGATTAGCTCTGGCTTACGCCAGTGTGCTGTATCCATACTTTAAAAAGGATGGAATTAGCACAAAAATTCTCTTAAAAAATCAATGTCAGAAAATAGTATGTCTGGCAGTTTTTAGTAAACACCAGCAGACCAAAACTCATAGAACCCTGTCTGACCACAGAAAGTCAATAATCCTGAAAGGAGCAGAAGCTATTCCTGAGGTTATAAACCGGAAAAAAGAGGAAAACAAACTAATAGAGCAGAGCTTTATATCATACAGAATTTATTACATCAGTAGAAAGTTCACGATAAACAGGGTATCTGAGATAGAACAGATTAGCCACAGCACTGTCTACATGGAAATGAAGTTACATCTGATATCTGTTCCATTTATTCTGTAATCATCTTCTGCACCTCTTTTCCTCGTCATCCCTTTTCCACTTTCTTCCCTTTATGTCTCCCTCAAATATTATTTCTGTGTGATACAGGGTATATGCTGGATGTTCTGCAGTCCTCTCAAAGTGATTAACTATCTTTGCATCTACAAAGGTTTCAATCGTTGTTGCCGTTGTCCTGTAATTTCTTTTACTCATTCTCCTCTCCTCCTTTATACGGGAAAACTTTCATAACAGATAAACGAAAAAAAATATTATTTCTGACATTGATTGGATTTTCAGATAGAAAGGGATGTTTTGCGGTAAAGAGGAGGAATCAGAAAACCATAGAGTCAAAATGAAAAAGTCGCAATACCCTCAGAAAGTCGGGTGAGAACGAGTTTTAGGAAAGGATATAAATGAATTCATTGAAGTTGAAAAATGTCGCAATACCCTTAGAAAGTCGGGTGAGAACGAGCACATTGATATTCCTGAAATGTTGCACACGTTTGTTTTCTGTCGCAATACCCTCAGAAAGTCGGGTGAGAACGAGTAAAGGAAGCGGGATATAACTTCACTTTCCTGTCTCAGTCGCAATACCCTTAGAAAGTCGGGTGAGAACGAGAATTTACGAGAAAATTTACGACAGAAGAAATTGAAATTTTAAAGTCGCAATACCCTTAGAAAGTCGGGTGAGAACGAGAGCCCTCTACAGTTATTGAAAATCAACATATTCCTGCTGTCATGTATCCTATATGCTTATACAAATCTGACCTTACCTCCCGCATTTTAGCACAGCTCAACGCTCCCAGTCAATTGAGTGTATCGGTTCTGTATATAGTAAACATCTGCCAGTAAAAATTTTTATATCTTTGCTTACAAATAAATGGACAGGCTATAGACATCTACACCTTTTCACAATAACATGGGTAGGCATATGTTTTATGTATTTTATTTTTCTTCTAACTGTATTATTTTTATTAGCTCATCTGTTGTTAAAATTTTTGAAAAACCTTTTTCTCTTAAGTTATTTGTCAATTTTTTATCATTAGTCCATAAATATGCATCAAGTTCAAGGGTAAGAGCTACATAGGGAGTATCTTTTTCATCTATGTCTTTACAAAGACTATAAGCTTTTTTTATGTTTGCTTTTGTTAAACCTATTTTGGGAATTATAGAAATTTTTTTAAAGATTTTATAGATTATTTCTTTCATCCTCTGTCTGTTAGACGCTTTTTTTAAGATTCTTTTTTCGTATTTTTCAAGTTCTATAAATATAAAATCTGGTGCGTAAGCATCCACATTATTTAGTATTTTTATGTAAACTGGATTTCCTTTTATTAATGCAGAAAATATAATATTTGCGTCAACAACAACTTTCATTCTAACTCAAGGCCTTTTTTATACTCTTGCCAGGCTTCCTGCCTACTTTTTTCCACTTCTTTCCAGTATTCTTCTTCTGAGAAAATCTCCTTTAATTCTTCAGACATCTGTTTTATATCCTTTTCTAATTTCATAAATTCTAAGTATTCTTCTATCTTCTTTTTAAGAGCTTCTTTGCCTATTTCGTAAATTTCCTCGTCTGGTATTTCTATTGTTAGTTTCATTGTAATTACTCCGTTAAAACATTTTATTGCCCATACCATTCCACTTCTAAATGTGGATGCATCAAGCCACAAAATTAAATATAAAACCTAGAAGCAATTTTACCACAGGACAATGATTTGATAAGAAGTCGCAATACCCTCAGAAAATCGGGTGAGAACGAGAAAAACAAAAAACGAAATCAGGCAATTAGAGGATGAGTTGTCGCAATACCCTTAGAAAGTCGGGTGAGAACGAGTGCGTAATGGATGTAATTGTAGAAGAAGGGTTTTATTTGTCGCAATACCCTCAGAAAGTCGGGTGAGAACGAGTTCGAGAAATGTTGGAGAGGGAGACTTATGAAGTAAAAAAATCGTCGCAATACCCTCAGAAAGTCGGGTGAGAACGAGTACATACGACCCAAGAATTGGGGGTGTGATTATTGTCGCAATACCCTTAGAAAATCGGGTGAGAACGAGAGCCCTCTACAGTTATTGAAAATCAACATATTCCTGCTGTCATGTATCCTATATGCTTATACAAATCTGACCTTACATCCCGCATTTTAGCACAGCTCAATGCTCCCAGTCAATTGAGTATGCAAAAGCTGGAAAAGACAGACACAAAGTATTAAAATCCTTTATAAAAAGGTTGTGAGATGGTCAACTTTCAGTTTTCAACTTTGAGATACAGCTTTAGAGTTCTTAACGATTTTAAGACTCCTTACTTTTTAGGTTCAGCATTTAGAGGTGTTATGGGAAGAAAGCTGAAAAAAACTGTCTGTATAAAGCCATTTGAAGAATGCAGCAGATGTGAGTTTAACAGGACATGTCCATATACTGTAATATTTGAAACAGAGCAGTTTTTGAACCAGCCGTCAAAATATGTTATGAGACCCCCATACGAAAAAAAGGAATTAAAAGAAGGAGAAGAACTACAGTTAGAAATTACCCTTTTAGGTGAAACGTCAGATTACTGGGAGTTTATAACAGCTTCATTTTCTGGAGTGATAAACTTAGGCAAAGAAAGATACATAAAACTACACAGTGTTGAGTATCTTCATCCGCTTCAGCAAAAATACTATCCGGTCAAAAACAGTATTCCCCGATTTGATGCTTATCCATTTTTTGAGCTTGTTACCGGAAAAGAATCTCTGATTATTCGGATTTATCCAACTTCAATAAAAGTTAAAAATAACTTTGTAAAGGCTTCTGATTTTGATAAAGAAATTTTTATAAAGTCTGTTGTATCAAGGATATCAAAAGTGGCTTACAGCTATGGAATTAAAGAAGATAGGATATTTGTTGATAAGGGCAGATTTGAGATAACTCATTCCCGCCTCAATCCTTCCCCTATGAAAAGATGGTCTAACAGAAAAGGCAAACATATGACTATTCCAGCTTTTGAAGGATACATAAAGTTAGAGGGAGACCTTTCACAGATTTACCCTCTTTTATCCCTTATAGAGGTGATAAATTTAGGCAAATCTGTGAGCTTTGGTCTTGGCAGGATAGAGATTATCTCTTAGTAAGTCTCCTGCCTGTAAATCTTTTTGTTTTTTTCCTTGGAAACTGCTGTATTTCCTTGTCTGAAAGATTAACAACTTTTATGTCTGCCTTTGTTCTGTTTTTGATTATTCTGAGAAGATTGTCCTCTGAAGTGTTCATAATGGATATGGCTGTTCCCTCTTTTCCTGCTCTTCCTGTTCTTCCTATTCTGTGTATATAGCTTTCCACATCCCTTGGAAGAGAGTAATTAACCACAAGGTCAACACCTTTGATGTCAAGTCCCCTTGCAGCAACGTCTGTTGCAACCAATATCTGGAGCTGATTTCTTCTGAAACTTCTGAGAACTCTTTCCCTTTTTGCCTGTGAGTAATCTCCGTGTATGGCATCAGCATTAAATCCTTCCTTCTGAAGTCTGTTTGCCAGCTGGTCAGCTCCTTTTTTGGTCTCTGTGAATATTATCGTTTTTGTATCTGAAAACTCTCTGAGGCTTTCTGTCAGCTTTTCAAACTGCTTATTTTCGTCAACCCTGTATATTATCTGCTTTATTCTGTCAACTGTAACCTCTTCAGGTTTTACCCTTATCATCTCGTAATCGTCTCTGAGAAACTCCTCAGCAAGCCTTTTTATTGATGGAGGCATTGTTGCTGAAAACATCACTGTCTGTTTTTGTGAAGGAGTGCTTTCAAATATAAACTCTATATCCTCAATAAATCCCATATCCAGCATTCTGTCTGCTTCGTCTAAAACAAAAATCTTTATGTTAGACAGGTCAAGAACGCCTCTTTCTATAAGGTCTCTGACTCTCCCGGGAGTTCCTACAACTACAGTATCTTTACCTTTTTTCAGAAAATCTATCTGATGCTTTATAGATTTCCCGCCGTAAACAGCAAGGGCATACAGCCTTTTTTCCCTTCCTATCTCTTTTATCTCTTTTGTTACCTGTATGGCAAGCTCCCTTGTCGGAACAAGAACGAGAGCCTGAATTTTCCTCAGCTTTGGGTTTACCTTTTCAACGATGGGAATACCAAATGCTGCTGTTTTTCCTGTTCCTGTCTGTGCCTGTGCTATAAGGTCTTTGCCTTCCATAACAACAGGAATGGCTTTTTCCTGAACTTCTGTTGGGTGCTGATAACCCATTTTGCCAATTGATTTTAATGTCCTTTGAGAAATTGGCAGTTCTCTAAAACTTAGTTTTGACATACTTCCTCCTGATGTTTAAAAGAAAGAAAGATTTAACTACTTGACCTGACTGTGATGAGAGGCTGATTGTAAATCCCTCTTTCCTTTTTTATTTTTTCCTTCCATTAGTATATAACAAATAAATCAAAAAACAAGGGTTATATTATATCTTTCTGATGTCTACATAACTGCCGGTTTCAAACTTTTTTAGTGTCGGCAGCATAGATACAATTTTTGCGGCAGCCTCTTCTGGGGTCATTTTGGGAGACTGCTCTATCCTTTTTACAGATGGGAATTTTTTTTCATCTGCAGAAAGAACAAACTCCTCAAGCATAGGCGTAAGGATAAGACCGGGAGCAAGGGCAATCAGATGTGTATCTTCCATCTCCCTTGAGTACAGTTTTATCAGCATGTTAAGGGCTGCCTTTGATATAGAATATCCGTGCCAGCCTCTGTTCCCATTAACAGATGCTCCTGAAGATATGGCAACAATCTGGTCAACTTTTATTTTGTTGTGTATGAAGTAATCTAATATTATCTTGTTGGCCCACACATTAATGTCCATCATCTGGTTCATCTCGTATATAGGGGTTTCGCTGATGTCCTTCAGAGGCGTTAAAAGACCTGCGTTCAGCACTACAAGGTCAAGACTGTCTACATCCTTTAAAACAGTGTCAACTGCTCTGTAAACGTTCTCTAAAGAAAGAAGGTCTCCGTAAGAGAATGATATCTTTCCTTTAAACTCCTCAGGAAGATGCCTGCTTACTGCAAAAACCCGGTAGCTTTGCTTCAAAAACTCTTTTACAAAAGCCTTCCCAAGCCCAGAACCTATGCCTGTTATAAAAACTTTTTTCATCACTCTCTTCCAAAATTCCGAAATATATTTTAATATTATAACTATGTTTAGATTAAGCTCAAACGGGAGTTTTATAGTAGAAGAAAGCTCAAAAGATATATTGGACTACCTGTTTAAAGGTAAATACTACAGGAAGAAAAACCTGTATATTTTACCGCCCAACTATGAGACTTACAGAAAGATTATTATGAATGTCCCTGAAGACAGAATAGACCCCACCTGTTATCTGTATCCCATACTTGAGTCACAGAACATATCTCCAAAAACGAAAAAGCTGTACTTTCAGGTAAACAAAAACTTTATTGAGTTTGTCAGGAAAAAACCTGAAGAGATTACACAAAAAGACGTTCAGAGCTACATACAGTATCTCATCCATACAAACAAACGGATAAGCACCATAAAAACAGTGTACATGGCTATCAGACTGTTTTTTGAGAAACTGATGGGTTATCTTAACCTGTCAGACATTGAACTGCCAAAACAGGAAAAATCAATACCAGAAGTCCTGACGAGAAAGGAAGTAAAATTACTGATTAAAAACATTAAAAGCCAAAAACACAAACTTATTATAAAAATAGCCTATTCCTGTGGTCTAAAACTCAGCGAGGTTCTCAGTCTCACAGTAAGTGATATTGATTTTGAAAACAGGGCAGTAAAGGTAAAAGGAAAAAACAAAAGGATTGTTCCTGCAAGTGAAAATCTTATCAGAGAGATAAAAGATTACCTGAAGGATCAGTATCTGAAAGGGAGTGAAGGCTCTGTTTACTTGTTTTTCTCAAAAAATAAAGATAAGCCGTTATCTGCAAGAACTGTAGAGATAATGTTTAAAAAAGCCCTTCTAAATGCAGGGCTTTCCACAAGGTACAAGTTCAGTATCCTGAGGGACTCATACATTGTCCACCTGATAGAAAAAAACTACTGTTTAGACACCATATCTGAGCTTACAGGAATAAAAGAAAGTAAACTGCTGTCAAAATTTGAGTTTTACATAAATTTAGCGAAGAAAAATCAGATTCCAGACATGCTGGACTTTAGCGATGTGGCTTAGCATTTCCCTTTTTCTGTTAGTATAAGCCTGTCAACAAATTCAACAAGCCACTGCTCAAAGTTTTCCCTATCTGGATTATGCTTTATAATCCACTCTTCATCGTAGAGTATCTTTGTATCCATATGTTTCTGCAACTCTTCATCTCCAAAATCCACCGAAACTGTCTCATCAATCACTAAGAGTTTTATATCTTTTTCTCCCAATTTTTCCACAAGTTTCTCATAGGAAGTATCAAACTCATCGTAAGAGAGAATAAAGTATCTGTGTTTCAGAATATCTTTTCCTTCATTTTCTACCACATAATAAATGTCTACCAGTTTTTCAATAACAGGCTTCGTAAATCTTATGTTTCCAACTGCTATTTTTTTCATCTTTACTCCCATTCTATTGTGCCTGGTGGTTTTGATGTTATGTCGTAAACCACCCTGTTAACACCTTTTACCTCGTTTATTATCCTTCTCATTATCCTGTCTAACAGCTCGTAGGGAAGTCTTGCCCAATCTGCTGTCATACCATCAACAGACTCAACAGCCCTGACAGCTATAACCTTCTCGTACGTTCTGTAGTCTCCCATCACTCCAACAGTCTGAATAGGAAGGAGAACAGCAAAGGACTGCCACAGCTGTCTGTAAAGTCCTGCCTTTTTTATCTCTTCAACGACGATAGCATCTGCCTCTCTCAGTATGTTCAGGTCTTCTTCGTTTACCTCTCCTATTATTCTGATTGCCAGTCCCGGTCCCGGGAATGGTTGTCTGTAAACAATCTCTTCTGGAAGGCCAAGCTCCTTTCCAAGCTCTCTTACTTCGTCCTTGAACAGCTCTCTGAGAGGCTCTATCAGTTTTAGATTCATCTTTTCTGGAAGACCGCCAACATTGTGATGGGTTTTAATAACAGCAGAAGGTCCCTTTACTGACACGCTTTCAATAACATCAGGATACAGAGTTCCCTGAACAAGAAACTCCACATCAGGAATTTTTTTTGCTTCTTCCTCAAATATCTCAATAAACAGATTACCTATTATCTTCCTTTTTTTCTCAGGGTCTGTTACACCTTTGAGAGCTTTTAAAAATCTGTCTTTTGCATCAACAACTATCAGGGGAATGTGAAAGTTATCTCTGAAGGTCTGCTCAACCTTTTCCCTCTCTCCTTTTCTGAGAAGACCATTATCAACAAATATACATGTCAGGTTATCTCCTATTGCATTGTGAACTAAAACAGCAGCAACAGAAGAGTCAACACCACCAGACAGGGCACATATGGCCTTTTTTCCATCAACAAGCTGTCTGATTTCAACTTCCTTTTCCATAAGGAAGTTGCCCATAGTCCAGTCCTGACTGCAGCCAGATATTTTAACTGCAAAGTTCTTCAGTATCTCTTTTCCCATGTATGTGTGGGCAACTTCTGGGTGAAACTGAACACCCCATATCTTTTTTTCTTTGTTTCTTATAGCTGCAAAAGGAGCATTATATGTTCTTGCTATTGGCTCAAAACCTTCCGGCAGTTTTGTAACCCTGTCCCCGTGGGACATCCACACATGTATCTCGTTGGGAATGTTGTAAAAAAGGTCTTCGTGATTGAGTACTTCCAGCTCTGCCCTTCCGTACTCGTGCCTTTCTGCCTTTACCACTTCACCGCCAAAGTGATGGGTAATCAGCTGAAGACCGTAACATATCCCAAGTATTGGAAGACCAAGCTCAAATATTTTGTCGTCAGGTTTTGGTGCATCTGGGTGGTAAACAGATGCAGGACCTCCAGACAGAATAATACCCTTAGGATTGTGCTTTTTTATCTCTTCAATAGAGGCATTGTAGGGAAGTATCTCACTGTATATGTGAAGTTCCCTTATTCTCCTTGCAATCAGCTGTGTGTACTGGGAACCAAAGTCCAGAATTATTATCCCTCTGTGCTCCAAACTGTTCCTCCTATATACCGACTTCTTCTTCTTCTAATTCTAACATCTCTTTAAGCTCTTGTTCATAGAAGAAAGATTCCCCTTGATAAGGCTCAAGCTCATCAAGCCACATGGCATTTTCATCATACTTTGCAAAAAACGGTTTTCCTACCCAGTCTGGATTTCTGCCCTGCAGAAAGTCAAGGACTATCACTTTCTCCCCATTAACTTCTGACACTCCTAATATTCTGACCTTTCCGGGGGTTGCAGACATTGACGGTCCTTTTACTGTTCTTGCTATACCGCTGACAGATTTAAATGCATCTCTGAATATCTCCCATGCTCTTACAAGAGGAACGCCGAAGTAATGCTGTGCTCCAGTGTCCCTTGCCATAAACATGTAGTAAGGAACCATATTCATCTCAACCTGTTTTTTCCACATTGTAGCCCAAACATCAGGGTTATCATTTATATGTCTCAAAACTGGAGACTGTGTTCTTATAACAGCTCCTGTTGACAGTATATTTTCAACAGCCTGCTGGACTTCGGGAGTTTGCAGTTCCTGATAGTGGTTAAAGTGAGCCATGTATGCAAGATGGTAACCTGCCTGTGTAATTTCTCTGAACAGATTCAGTAAATCCTGAGCATCCTCTTCTGTGGTAAATCTGTAAGGCCAGAAGGCAAGAGCTTTAGAGCCAAACCTTATAGTTTTCAGATGGGGTATGTCCGCTTTAAGTATTGGTTCTATGTACTGCCTCAGGAGTTTTGTTTTCATAATAAGAGGGTCTCCACCTGTAAACAGCAGGTCTGTTATCTCTGGATGAGATTTTATGTAATCAATCAGAACCTCAACCTCTTTCATAGCAAACTTAAGCTCATCTATACCAACAAACTGAGGCCATCTGAAGCAAAAAGAACAGTAAGCATGGCAGGTCTGCCCCTGTTTAGGGAAGAAGAGTATTGTTTCTTTATACTTGTGCTGTGCTCCGTGGAGCTTTACACCGTTTATCTCTGGAACATTATACTTCTGTCCTGCAGGGTGGGGATTGAGTTTCATTCTGATTTTGTTTGCTTTCTCTTTTATAACTTCTCTGGGAGCGTTTTTCTTCAGAAGGTCAGCTATTGTTTCATAATCTTCATCTTTCAGCATACCCCTTTGAGGAAATGTAAGGCGGAATATTGGGTCATTCAGTGGATCATCCCAGTTTATCAGCTTTTCAACAACATAGTTGTTGGTCTTAAATGGGAATACCTGTGCCACAACCTCTATATCAAACTGCTCCTGTGGAGACAGTCTCGCTCTCACCTGCGGTATATCTCTGAAGTTATGGACTGTGTAACTTCTGTATCTCATAGGGTTTACCTCCTGTAAATATAGTGAAACACAGCATTAGACAGACTTATTAATTGGGGAAGGTTATTATAAATTATATAGGGTTTATTATGCAAATTCCTTGCCTAAAATTCAGGTATAGAGGAGGCAAATTAGACGATAAATTAATAAAGATGAAGGCAATAGAGAACATAAATGTTATCAATTTTCGTGATGAGCTTTTAGATAACAGCATTGATATTCTGATGGATGCATATCAGGATTTACCAGAGTATGGGGAACAGAGCAGAAAAAGGGCAAAAAGATATATAAAATGGCTAAAAAAACATTCTACTCTGTTCGTTATCGCAAAAGTTAGAAATGATTTTGCTGGATTTATTGTTGCCGATGCCAGCTGGACTGATATGGAGGGAAAAAATGTGGGAGAAATACACGAGCTATCTGTGAGAAAAAGATTCTGGGGGAAAGGTGTGGGGGACTTTCTGCTAAATCTGGCGTTAAAACATTTTTCACAAAAAGGTCTGAAGCAGGCAGGTTTATGGGTTGGGGAGAAAAACAAAAGAGCTATAAAATTTTATGAGAAACATAGATTTAAAAAGACAGATACAAAATATTACGACTGGCTGAGAATGGTTAGAAGTTTGTAAATAACCATGTAGTTATTAAGCAGTTCCTCAACAGATATGTGCTCCCTGTCTGTATGAGAGTCTGAAAGACTGCCGAATCCAAAAACAATACATTCCTTTCCTACCCTGTGATAGTTTGAAGCATCAGTCCACGAGGACATAACGCCTTCTTCAGGTTTTTTTCTGAAGACTTCCCTGTAAGCCTGCGTGATGAACCTGTAAAGATTTCCCTTTTTAAAAGATAAAAACTCTTCATAATCTTCCGGCTCTATCTTTACAGAGATATTTTCTGTGCTGATAAGAGTTTGCAGAGATTTTTCTATATCTTCCACTTTTTCACCTTCAAACAGTTTAAACTCACACAGGAGAGTTGCCTTTTCAGGAACAGCATAATGTTCCCATCCACTGTGAAACTTTATGATATTTACAGGTCTGCTCAGACTTTTTTCTATCTCCTGAACAAATCTGAAGGCCTCTTTAGATGGATTTTTAAACTTCTCAAATTCTGCACCATGGGCAGAAGGGACAGTTATCTCCATAACAAACTCGTATGCTCCCATCTGCCTTGTGCATATCTTTCCGTAGGTGGGCTCTAAAACAAGAACACTTTTAATTCCGTCAAGAAGCTGAATAAGTCTTTCTGAGCCAAGTGCTGTATTTTGCTCCTCATCAACAGTAAAGGCAACAGATACAGGTATTTCCTTATCAGGAAAGTTTTTTTTGAAATCTTCTAAGGCTATTACCA
>JALSNI010000069.1 GCA_026987075.1 Persephonella sp.
TTACCCGAAGGAGTTCTGGACAGGTCTTGGACTGTCAGAAAAAGATGTTGAGGAAGGACAGTTTTTTGTTCACAATCCTGAAGGATGCGAAAGATGTAACAAAACAGGATACAGAGGAAGAACGGCAGTTCATGAAATTCTTGAAGTGGACGATACAATAAGAAAGGCTATACTTTCTGGAGCAAATGCAAGCCAGCTAAAAGAACTGGCAATAAAAAACGGCATGAGAACTTTATTCCAGAATGCCCTGCTAAAAGTAAAAAAAGGTATAACAGACATAGCAGAGGTGGAGAGGGTTTTAATCAAATAAATTTTGAGGTCTTAAATCATGGAGCAGGAAAAACTTTCTTTTACCATTGATGAGGTAGCGAGGGTAGCTTTAGAAAAGGATGCAACAGACATTCACATCACAGCAGGAGCTCCTCCAACAATCAGGGTTGATGGGAAGATAGTGTATCTTGCTGATTATCCTGTTATGTATCCAAAGGATACACAGAAATTTATATACTCCATAATGAACGAAAAACAGAAAAGGACATTTGAAGAGAGAAATGAGGTTGACTTTTCCATTGGTATCAAAGGTCTTGGAAGGTTCAGGGTTAACGTCTACAGGCAGAGGGGAAGTGTTGCTGCAGCCCTCAGGAGAATACCTTATGAAATAAAGCCAATGGAGGAGCTTGGTCTTATTCCTTCTGTCAAAGAGCTGTGTAGAAAAAGTATGGGTCTGGTTCTTGTTACAGGTCCAACAGGTTCAGGTAAAACAACTACCCTCGCATCAATGATTGATTACATAAACGCAAACTTTTCCTACCACATAATAACTATTGAAGACCCTATTGAGTATCTGTTCCCCCACAAAAAATCCCTTGTTGCTCAGAGGGAAGTTGGAAACGATACAGCAAGTTTTGCCATAGCCCTAAAGTATGCCCTCAGGGAAGATCCAGACGTTATACTTGTTGGTGAGATGAGAGATTTAGAAACAATCAGAGCTGCTTTGACTGCTGCTGAAACAGGACACCTTGTATTTGCCACACTCCACACAAATACAGCAATACAAACGATAAACCGTATAATAAACGTTTTCCCCGAAAACGAGCAAGACCAGATAAGGACAGAGCTCAGTTTTGTTCTGCAGGGGGTTATATCTCAGAGGCTTCTTCCAAGGATTGGAGGAGGAAGGGTTCTTGTCCATGAGGTGCTGATACCAACAACAGGTATAAGAAACCTCATAAGAGAAAACAAAATACACCAGATTTATGGACTTATGCAGTCTGGGCAGGTAGGAACAGGAATGCAGACAATGAACCAGTCTATATACAGAGCCATTAAAGAAGGATGGATAACAGAAGAAGACGGATTCAAAGTATCTCCTGAGCCTCAGGAGCTTGAGAGAATGCTGAAAACATTAAGATAAGGGGGTAGGTAATGCCAAAGTTTAAATATGTGGCAAGGGATAAATATGGAGTTGTGAGAGAAGACGTGATATACGCTCCAGACGCAGGAGCTGCTCAGATGGAGCTTGAAAAAAGAGGATTTGAAGAGATAAAGCTCCAGATGGCCCCAAGTAGAGAGCTTAAGTTTAATATAGACATTTTTAAACCAAAGGTTAAGGAAAAAGACCTTGCCCTTTTTACCCGCCAGCTGGGAGCAATGATTGCTGCTGGTGTTGGTATAGCTGAAGCTTTAGAGATATTGGCAGAGCAGATGCCTAACAAAACCCTTGCAAAAGCATTAAAGGAAGTTCAGCAGGACGTTGTATCTGGTATGTCTCTTTCAAAAGCTATGGCAAAGCATAAAAGGGTGTTCCCTGAATTTTTAGTCAACCTGATAGAATCAGCAGAAGAGTCTGGTAATCTTGATGTGATACTTCAGAGGGCAACAACATATTACGAGAAAATAGCAGCAATTAAGAGAAAAATTGTCAGTGCCTCGTGGTATCCTGCAATGGTTGTTGTGATAGCAACAGTGATAGTCCTTGGTATACTCACATTTATTGTTCCCACATTTGCACAGCTTTACTCTAGTATGGGTGGAGAACTTCCATTCCTGACACAGATGCTGATAGACATAAGTAATTTTCTCAAGAGTAATATACTATTCATTATTGGCGGTATATTTGGTCTTGTTATTTTGAATAAACTGTTTTACAACACAAAGGTAGGAAAAGAGATTTATCACAGAATATTCTTACATCTTCCTCTTCTTGGGAATATATTTTTGAAAGGAGCTATAGCAAAGTTTGCCAGAACATTATCTACACTTGTTGCTGGCGGTGTTCCCATTATGCGTTCCCTTGAAATATCCTCTTCAGTTGCAGGAAATGTGGTAATAGAAAAGGCAGTATTAGAAGCAAAAGAGAAAGTGGAAAAAGGTCAGGAGATATACAAATCCCTTGACCCTAAAATATTCCCGCCTATATTAATCGCCATGGTAAGGGTAGGTGAAGATACTGGTAGATTAGACGAGATGCTTGATACAATAGCAAACTTTTTTGAAGATGAGGTAGATAGAGCTGTTGAAGGATTAATATCAACGATAGAGCCTCTGCTTATCGTTTTTATAGGTACAATCGTTGGAGTAATATTGATTGCTCTTTACCTTCCAATATTCAAGATGGGTGAACTTATTAAACAATGAAAAAGGTTGCTGTTGCACTCAGCGGAGGGGTAGACTCTTCAGTGTCTGCCCTTCTGCTTAAAGAAAAAGGTTATGATGTTATAGGTGTAACTTTGAAGATGTCTTCCATCTCATGTGATACTGATATTCAGGTCTGCTGCTCTCCTCAAGACGTTAAAGATGCAAAAAAAGTGGCTTCATTCTTAGGTATTCAGCATTATGTCTTAGACTGGGAAGAGCTGTTTCAAAAAAAGGTCATAGAATACTTTGTTAAAGAGTACAAAAAGGGAAAAACACCAAATCCCTGCTGTATATGCAACAGGGAAGTAAAAACAGGACTGCTGGCACAGTATGTAAGGGAAGTTTTAGATGTAGACTATCTCGCAACGGGACATTATCTTGGAATAGATAAGATAAAAAACCACAAAGTGATAAAAAGAGGCAAAGATGCCCAAAAAGACCAGTCTTATTTTATGGCTCTGTTAGAAAAAGATGTTTTAGATTACCTTATCTTTCCTCTGTCTGACAAAACAAAAGATGAAGTGAGAGATACTGCAAACAGATACAGTCTCCCTGTCGCTTCAAAATCAGAGAGCTACGAGATATGTTTTACTGCAGGTAAAACTCCTGCTGAATATTTAGAGAATATGGGGTATGTAAAAGCAGAAAAAGGAAACATTCTACTGACAGATGGAACTGTTGTGGGAAAGCATAAAGGTCTAATAAGATACACAATAGGTCAGAGAAGAGGTCTTGGAGTTGCATGGAAAGAGCCCCTTTACGTTATAGACAAAGATGTTAAAAGTAATGTTTTAATTGCAGGAACAAAAGAAGAACTTTTGACAGAATTTGTAGAAACAGAGGATTTAAATCTGTTTGTTCCAGAAGATATGCTGAGCAGTTTAGAAACTTTTGTTCAGGGAAGATACAGACAGAAACCTGTCAGAATAAAAAGTTTTGAAAAACTAAATGATGGATACAGGTTTTACTTTGAAAAACCCCAGCAGAAGTTTGCACCGGGACAGGTTTTAGCTTTGTACAGTGGAGATAAACTCCTTGGTGGAGGAGTTATAAGGTAATACTTTTTACAAAATCAACAGCTTGCTGCCTTGTTTTTATTTTTCCCTCTATCTGGGCTTTGAGAAGCATATCTTTTATCTTCCCAACCTCAGGGGAAGGCTGAAGATTTAAAATCTCCATAATTTCCTTTCCTGTTAGAAGAGGCTCTTCTACAATCTCTTTAGAATAAACGTCAAAATAGTATTCCTGCAGATATATAACAAACAGTTTTATCTCATCTAAAAACTGCTCATCTTCAGAAGTTCCCATTACATCTGCGAAGGTTAGAATAAAAAGATGTGGAGCGAAATTTTTATTTTCATACCAGAAAAAGTTGAGATTTTCTTCAGTTAAACTACCTTCTTTTCTTAAAAGATACAGCCGTATAACGTCAAGATGATGTTCAATAAGGTGTGAAACAAACTCTGTGGCTTTTTTACTGAAACTGAGATTTTTGCTGATGGAATATTTGAAGAGGGTGGCACCTTTTTTTTCGTGTTCTTTGAAATTGTTTTCTGCTGTTTTTATTTTTCCGATGTCGTGAAAAAAAGCAGTCAGTTTAAGAAGGGATATATCAGAAAAATCGCTGAAAAATTTTCTTTTCCCAAGATTTTCAAGAAAGGACTTATCAATGGAAGATTTTATAAACTCTTTTTTTTTTAGAAACTCCTCCATGTAGTAAACAGTTTTTACAGAATGCTGCAAAAGGGGAAATTTATGGTAATTGCCAGTTCTTCCTATCTGCGCCATATCTTCAATCTCTGGGACGATATTCTGGAATACTCCTGTTTTTATCAGTTTTTCAATAGTCTGAAAGCTGTCTTCATTTTCAAAGATTTTCAGTATTTCGTCTCTCAGCCTTTCCTTTGGAGAGTTTTTTATCAGGTGGCTGTTTTCTTTTACCCATTTCTGGAACTCTTTATCTATATCAAAATCAAGCTGCTGGGCTATTCTGTAGCCCCTTAGAATTCTTACAGGGTCTTCCTGTATGTTTTTCAAAGATACAGGTCTTATCAGGCCTGACTGAAGGTCTTCAAGGCCGTTTGAAGGGTCAAACAGAACAGTCTGGGATGCACCCATGCCAAGGGCATCGTCAAAAACAACAGCCATAGCATTGATTGTAAAGTCTCTTTGTAGTAAATCCTGCTCAATTCTGTCTATAATGGCTTTTTCTTTGTCGTAAAAATCAAGCTGGGGATTTTCCATAATGTCTGATACGTCTAAATAGGAAAAGTCAAATCTGTATCTGGTCTCTCCTTCGTAGAATATGATTGTTGCAACATCTTTTTCCTTTTCAAATGAGAATATATCACCTCTACCTAATATCTCTCTGAACTTTTTTACTATGTTAAATGGGTCAGTGGTAACGATAAAATCTACATCTACGCTTTTTTTAACAGGTCTGTTCAGCAGCCTGTCTCTTATCCATCCTCCAACAATAAGGCATACAGTATTTTTTCCAAGGGCTTTTGAAAGATGGTCAAAGTAAGTGTTGTAAAACAGAAGACCGTGGACGTATTTTGTTTTTATATCTAAATCAAACTCTTCCCTCTCACTTTTGGGGGTTTTCTGCCTCTGGATAAGCTTTTCTAACAGTTTTTCTATTCCGAGCATAGGATTATTTTAACATTAAAAAAGCCCCCATAAAGGGGGCTTATGGTATATAAAATCAGAGCTTTTTACAGCTTAGAACAGGAATCCTGCTTCAAAGGCAACCACACTTAAGCTATCCTTTGAACTTCCTTTATCATCTACGAATACCTTTTTATCAGCAGAAGTATATGCATACTCAACTCTTACAAATGTGTTTTTTGTAGGCTTGTAGGTTGGTGTGATTGTAAATGACCATGTTGAGCCTTCTCCAGTGAGGTAAATACCACTTCCATATATGTCTGTTCCACTTGAATTTCCATTGTCCACATACTCAATTCTGATAGGAACTGTTACGTTAGCTATCTGAGCATTAAGGAAGTCAAAATCTAAGTTAAGTGCAACACCCCATGCAGAGCTGTCTGCTCCTGCATTGTATCCAAATGGTTGATGTGCACCAGATGCTGTTGAGTTAGACCTATCAGCCTCATCATCAAGTTTTGTGTAGTCAATTTCAAGTCCTACTTTAACTATTCCTGCATCAGCCTTTGCACATGCAACGTAAAGGTCTCTTCCTTTAGATTCGTTGTAAGTGTGGAGTCCAACTTTAGCTACACCAAGGTCAGCCATTACACCTGCTTCAAAGGCATCATTAATGTTATATCCTATAAGAGTAGTGCCTAGTGAGTAACCTCCCTGTCTCAGTCCACCGCCCTGGTTATATCCAACGTAAACTTTTGCAACACCCGCATCGTAATTAACCCTTGCACCTGCATACAGAACTGGATGTCCAGTAAAGAGGATACCTCTTGTATAATGTCTGTTCAGTATTGTGAGAGGAGCTTCTCCAAACTTGTTCCACAGAAGACCTGCATCAACAGAAAGTCCTTCAACTGGAGCGATTGTTACGTATGCAAGCCATGGTTTGAAAGTTGTGGTACTTCCATAGGCAATTAGATTATTCGAATTTGCGTCTGAAGCATTTATTACACTTGAAGAAGCTATAACTGTTGGGACAGTGAAAGATGCAAATGCTGCATTAAATCCAATTGGGCTGTTAGCGTCAGCTTTTTTCATAAGACCAATAGCAAATGTCGAAACACTAAAGTTATCTTGATTTCCTTGAGTTCCAGCAGCTGCATGGTCATTGTTCTGCCAGTCGTAACCTGCAGATACCCCTCCGTAAAGTGTAATGTCAGAGTTTGCCACTGTGAGCGTTCCTGCCTGGGCAGCACCTGCTGCTAATAATCCTGCTGCTGCTAAGCTTAAAACTTTCCTCATGCTGTAACCTCCTTAAATTTAGTTTTTTTTATTTTGTTAAGATATCTTAATATTTCATATTAACATAAAATTTTTTAATCAGTAAATACTTACGTATTAAATTTTGTTTCGGTATTTGTTCCTATTTCTTTAAAACTTTATAAGGAAATAATTATGCCAAAATACCTTTTTAGGGCAAAAGTCTTCAAATCTGCTGTATTTCAGAAATTTTAGAGGAGTTGTTCTATCAGTAATTATTCCTCTCTGTTTTCAGTTTTGCAAATATGAAAAATCTCTTCTTTATTAATATTGATATCTTCCTTTTTCTGCATTTCAAGAAATTTTCTCCTCAGTATTTCTCTTCCTTTGCTACTGTGCAGACAGGAC
>JALSNI010000070.1 GCA_026987075.1 Persephonella sp.
CTTTGTTGTTGTTTTTCCTGCTGTTCCTGTTATTCCGACTGCAGTCTTTAACTGCTTTCTTTTGAATTTTCCTACCTGTGTCAGGGCTTTAAGGCTGTTTTTTACTAAGATTCCGTTTGGATATACAGCAGGTTTTTCTGTGAAAAATCCTGAAGCTCCTCTTTTGACAGCATCAGGTATAAAGTCGTGTCCGTCATGTTTTTCTCCTTTCAGGGGAACAAAGAAGTCTCCCTCAGATATCTTCCTGCTGTCAATCTGAAAGGTCTTTATTTTTTTGTTTACAAAACTGTCTACCTTTCCTTCTGTTATCTGCAAAACTGTTTTAATATCCATAATCTGTATTTTATATCCTGATGCAGTGATTTCAAACATTTTCTTGATAACTTTCTGTTTTCGTTGGAAAATATGTATTGACATAAAAATAATGGAAATAAATTAGGAAAAAAATTTAGATGGAGTAAAAGATGGACTTTAACATAATGAATCTTATTTTTATGATACCTGCCCTTTTGTTTGCTGTTATTATTCATGAGCTGGGGCATGGCATTGTTGCATACAGGCTTGGAGACCCTACTCCAAAACTGGCAGGTAGACTCACATTTAACCCTATTCCCCACATTGACCCTTTAGGTTCTATAATACTCCCTGCTCTGCTTATCATACTCAAAGCCCCCATTTTGTTTGGATGGGCAAAACCTGTTCCTATTAATGCTATGAATTTCAGGAAGTTAGGCTATCGGAAAGGTATGGCTGTTACCGCATTTGCAGGTCCCGGCATAAACTTTACAGCAGCTGTATTTTTCGGAGTTTTTTATCAGATACTGTCCAGCCCACAGGTACTTATTACTATAGATTCTACCCTTGGAAGAGGGTTTATAGACAGCGTGATAACCCCTCTTCTTATATTTTTCCAGTACTCTGTCAGCATCAATGTTATTCTTGCTGTTTTTAACCTACTGCCTATACCTCCATTAGATGGAGGAAGGATTTTGATGAGTCTTTTGCCTCCCCATATTGAGCAAAAACTGGAGCCATTGGAACAGTGGGGATTTTTTATTGTTATCCTGCTTCTTATGGTAGGGGTTTTGAACTATGTTATACTTCCCCCTTACTTTTTCTTTACCAGTATTTTACTTGGCCGTTGATTAAGGTCATTGATTTTGGTTATGATTTAGGTTATCTGTATATCATATAATTGAGATTGAATATAAATTAAAATTAAAACAGGATGGAAAAGATGAAACTATCTGAAGCAGAAAAAGGAAAGAGATACAGGATATGTAGTCTGAAATTTCCTCCACACATGAAAAGGAAACTACTTGAGCTTGGTCTGTTTCCCGGTCAGGAGATAGAGATTGTTCAGGATGCTCCCTTTGGAGGTCCTGTAAAGATAAAAGTGAAAGATTACTGTCTGGCACTGAGAAGGTCTGAAGCTGAAAATATTGAGATAGAGGAAAAAAATGGCAGATAAAATTATAAAGGTTGCCGTTGCAGGAAATCCCAACACCGGAAAAACCACTCTTATAAATGCAATAGCAGGAACAAATCTCCACGTTGGAAACTGGCCAGGGGTTACGTTAGAGAAAAAGGAAGCCCGTTTTAAATATAGAGATTATGAAATCCATCTTATAGACCTGCCGGGAACTTACAGCCTCAGCAATGACACAGCAGAGGAAAAGATTGCCGTTGAGTTTCTGATAAAAGAAAAGCCTGATGTTGTTATTGACGTTGTTGACTCTACCAATTTAGAGAGAAATCTTTATCTTACAGTGCAGCTGCTTGAACTTGAAGCTCCTTTGGTTGTTGCACTGAATATGTGGGATGAAGCAAAATCAAAAGGTATTGATATAGATGTTGAAAAGTTAGAAAAACTGCTGTGCATAAGAGCCGTTCCAACTTCAGCTGTAAAAGAGGAAGGAATTAAAGAGTTGTTAGATGCTGTTGTTGAGATATATGAGAGAAAAGAAAAGCCTAAATGTGTTCTCCATTTTGAAGACCAGATTGAAGAGCATATAAAAGGACTTATAGACAAAATAAAAGAGGTGCAACCTATTCTGTTAGACCTGTATCCAGCGAGATATTTAGCTCTTTCACTTATTGAAGGAAATGTGTTTTTTATTGATATTTCTTTAAATAATGAGATACAGAAATACGTCCAGAATGTAAGAGAAGAGATAGAGAAGCTTTACCACAAAGATCCTGTAACATTTATAGTGGAAGAGAGATACTCAATCATAATCAGTATATACGAACAGGTTGTCAAAAAACATGTTGTAAAGTCTGTTGATATAACCTTTTTACTGGACAAGGTTTTTCTCCACAAACTGTTTGGACTGCCGATATTTTTCCTGCTTATGTGGATTTTGTTTGAGTTTACCTTTGAGCTTTCTTCCCCTTATGTGGACTGGTTAGACGAAACATTAAGCTCTTTCATTGCGCCTTTGACAGCACAGCTGCTTTCTTCCTTGGGGGCATCTGAATGGCTCCAGTCTTTTGTGTCTGAAGGTATTATCGGAGGAGTTGGCTTTGTACTGGTTTTTGTTCCTGTTCTGTTTTTCCTGTATGTGTTTATGGCTTTTTTAGAAGGAAGTGGATATATGGCACGGGCTGCATTTCTGATGGATAGATTTATGTCTGTATTGGGATTGAGCGGGAAATCTTTTATTCCTATGATTATTGGTTTTGGATGTAATGTCCCTGCCGTTTATGCAACCAGAACCCTTGAAAATCCCAAGGAAAAAATACTGACTGTATTGATGATTCCTTTCATGTCCTGTGGAGCACGGCTTACTGTTTATGCATTTTTTGTTACTATATTCTTCACACAGCACAAAACGGCAGTTATAATGTCTCTTTATCTTCTTGGTATTGCTGTTGCTGTTATTGTAGCTTTTATTCTTCAAAAAGTGTATTTTAAATCCCAGTCTCTCCCCTTTATTTTAGAGCTTCCTCCTTACAGACTTCCAACGGTGAGATTCATCCTCAGGAATGCATGGATAAAAACGAGGGCTTTTCTGTACGAGGCAGGGACATTCATTCTAGCCACCTCTGTTGTTATATGGTTTTTACTTCACTTTCCTGTAGGCGTTAAGAAAACAGAAGACTCAGTTTTTGGACATATCAGTAAAGCAATAGCTCCTGTTTTTGAACCTCTTGGTTTTGGAAACTGGCAGGCAGCAGGGGCATTGATGTCAGGGTTTGTTGCAAAGGAAGTTGTTATAGCCACTATGGGAAACATATATGCAGGAGAAGTTATTCAGGAAACAGAAGAAGAAAAAATAGACATAAAAGAAAAGCTTGTCCAGATGGGAACGGGATTTTTGCAGGCTAATGTTGAAGCAGGAAAGAAACTCCTCAGCATATTTGGAATAGATTTAGCTGGCGGTGAAGAGGAGGAAGAGTTTGAAAAAACACTGCTTGACACAGTGAAGAATGCTTTTACACCTCTTACAGCGTTTTCTTTTCTTGTATTTTTACTCCTTTACACTCCCTGTATGGCAACAGTGTTTGCCATAAAGCAAGAGCTTGGCAGCTGGAAGTGGGCAGGAATATCTGTTGTTATCAGTTTTACCTCAGCGTGGATTGTTGCATTTGTTGTTTATCACTTAGGCAGGTTAGTTTTTTAAACAGTTTTTGATGTTTTTTCTCCTGTAACCTTTCTCCTGAAAAATCTTTCTAAATCAACAACAAGTGGTGATGCAACATATATAGAGGAGTATGTTCCAAATATTATTCCTATAAGTAGTGCAAGGGAGAATCCTTTTAGAGATTCTCCTCCAAACAGATAAAGGGCAAGAACAGAAAACAGGGTTGTTCCAGAGGTTATGATAGTCCTTGACAGGTTTTCGTTGATGCTCTGGTTAACAAGCTGGAGGAGGTTTTTCTTTCCTCTAAGCTTTATGTTTTCTCTTATTCTGTCAAATATTATTATCGTATCATTCAGTGAGTAACCTAAAACTGTCAGTATTGCAGCTATAACTGCAAGATTTACCTCTTCTCCTATCAGTGCAAATATGCCAAGGGTTATGATTGCATCGTGGAATAGAGGAATAACCGCTCCTATAGCAAATACAGGTTCAAACCTGTATCCCACATACAGCAGTATAGCCACTAAAACGGCAACAATAGAGTAAACGCTGGCCTTTCTCAGTTCTTCACCAACGACAGCTCCAATGTAGTCTATCTTTCTAATTTCAAACCTGTCTCCAAACTTTTCCTTTAGGGCTTTTTTAACTTTCTGGACAATCTCTGAAGATTTACCTTTTTTCAGTGAAACCCTTATCTCATATTCAACTTTTTCTGTTCCTATCTCCTGTATCATAGAATCCTGAAGGTTAACCAGCCTCAAGGCTGCCCTTATCTGGGATATATCAACCCTGTCAATAAACTTTACCTGTATTGATGTTCCTCCGGTAAAGTCCAGCCCCAAGTTAAAACCTTTTGTGAATATAATCACTAAACTTGCAATTACTAAAAGGGTTGATACTATGTACCCTTGTTTTTTTATCTTTAAAAAATCTATATTTGGAGTTTTATCTAAAAAATTTCTCATCTATCTACCTCTTAAAATGCGTATTTTAATGATTTTTTACCGCCTAAAATGATGTCAAGGAACAGTTTTGTAACAAATAAAGCTGTAAATATGGAAGTAACTGTTCCTATAGATAGTGTTGCAGCAAATCCTTTCAGGGGTCCTGTTCCAAACTGGAACAGAACAAAGGCTGCTATCAATGTTGTTATCTGGGCATCTAATATGGCATCCCATGCTCTTTTAAAACCTTCTTCAACGGCTACTCTTAGGGTTCTGCCTTTTTTTAGCTCTTCTTTTATTCTCTCAAAAATAATCACGTTGGCATCAACAGCCATACCAATGTTAAGGATGATACCTGCAATACCGGGAAGAGTCAGGGTAATATCTAAAAATACTATCGCAGCCCATATTAAAAGACCGTTAAATAAGAGTGCCACAACAGATATAAAACCTGATATAGCATAACGCCAAATCATAAACAGTCCAACTAAAATAAGTGCTGCAATTCCAGCCTTTAGCGTCTTGTCTATGGAGTCTTTACCAAGTGTAGGTCCTATCACCCTCTCTTCTAATATGTGGACAGGTGCAGGTAGTGCTCCAGCTCTCAGAATAACAGCAAGGTCTGCAGCTTCTTCAGGAGTGAAGTCCCCTGTAATCTGTCCAGACTTTGATATTCTTGACCTTACTACAGGAGCAGACACAACCTTATTATCTAAAACGATTGCTATTCTTTTGCCTATAAGTTTTGCTGTTGCCTCTCCAAATATGGAAGCCCCTTCATCTGTCAGTTCAAAGTTAACTGCAGGTTTTCCCCTTGAATCAACAGAAGCTCTTGCGTCTTTAAGCTGTGAACCGGTAACAATAGGTGTATCTTTTACTAAAAACCATTCTTTTACCTTTTGTCCATTAATCTCTTCAGGGATTCCTTCTAGTATCCTTGTCCCTTCAGGAATTCCCTCTGGGTATCTTTTTAGAAGTTCTTCTTTAGAATAAGCAGAGTCAACGACTTCAAGAAGCTCTAATTGGGCTGTTTTTCCTATAATAGCTTTTGCTCTATCTGGGTCAACGACTCCTGGAATTTCAACTAATATTCTCCTCTCGCCAAGCTTTGAAACATTGGCGTTCAGTTTCCCAAACTCATCTATTCTGTTTCTTATTGTCTCAACAGCCTGTTGAACCGTTAATTTTTTTATTCTGTTTAACTCCCATTGGGAAAAAGATACATTTAGTATACTGTCAGATACTTTAACATCTACTTGAGGAAAGTTTTCTTTTATAATTTTAAACGCTTTTTCATTTAATGTAGGGTCAAGGAGAGAAATGATTAATTTTTCATCTAAAACCTTTATACTCAGAACATCTATCTTATTTTCTTTGAGTTTTTTCTTTATGTCCTTAGCAAGCTGTTTATACTGGGTTTTTATAACGTGGTCAACGTCAACTTCAAGGACGATACTCATTCCTCCCTGCAGGTCAAGGCCAAGTTTAATAGGTTTTGATAAAACGATATATATTGTTGCAACAAAAATGGCAAATACAGCAATCAGTTTCCATTTCAGGTCTGTTTTCAATACTTATTCCCCTTAAGTTTAGTCTTTTTAATGTTATTATACAATAGATTTTTGAAACTATAAGGCTATAATATTGTCAGGCTAATTTTTATGATTGAGAGGTGAGCTGATGAGGGCTGCTTACTATACCCAGCATGGAAATTATGAGAACATAAAAGTAGGAATTCTTCCGGACCCTATCATTGAGGAAAATGAAGTTTTAGTTAGAGTTAAAGCATTTTCTTTAAATCATCTTGATATCTGGGTTATGGAAGGAAAATATCCTGCAGAAATTCCTATGCCCCATATTTTTGCCTCTGATGCAGCTGGAGTTGTTGAAAAAGTGGGAACAGGCGTTAAAAACATAAAAGTTGGTGATAAAGTTATAGTTTATCCTGGGATATCCTGTGGTAGGTGTGAAAAATGTCTGTCAGGACAGGATAACCTGTGTAGTGAATACTTTCTTTTAGGTGTTCTAAATAATGGTGTATCTGCTGAATATGTAAAGGTTCCTGCTGTTAATATTTTTAAAATTCCTGATGGACTTTCTTTTGAAGAAGCTGCATCAATAGGAATAACTTATACCACAATGTGGCACTCTCTCGTTACAAGAAGTAAAATTAGACCGGGGGATATTGTTCTGATACACGGAGGGGGTAGTGGTGTCGGAACAGCAGGGATACAGATAGCAAAGCTCCATGGTGCAACAGTGATTACTACAGTTGGAGATGACTGGAAAGTAGAAAAAGCAAGGGAGATAGGA
>JALSNI010000071.1 GCA_026987075.1 Persephonella sp.
TTGGTCTGTTTCTCTTTGGAAAAGACAGGGTTTCAGACAAAATGCACACCTTTGCTGCGTGGATGGTTGCTTTAGGAAGCACACTGTCTGCCCTGTGGATTTTGATTGCAAACTCATGGATGCAGACACCTGCAGGATACAAAATAGTAGAAACTCCCCAGGGGGTAAAAGCTGTTCTTACGGACTTCTGGGAGGCAGTGATAAATCACACAACTATTTTTAGATTTTTACACTGTGTAGATGCAGGATACATTGTTGGTGGATTTTTTGTTATGGGGATTATGGCTTTTTATCTTTTAAAAAACAGACATACAGATGTAGCAAAAACAGGTCTGAAATTTTCCCTTATATTCACTGCAGTTGTGTCTATACTCCAGATAATCTTTGGAGATATACACGGCTATCAGGTAACACACGGTCAGCCTCTAAAAATGGCAATGATGGAAGGTAAATGGGAAACAGAAAAGGGAGCCTCATTAGATTTATTTGGGATAGTGGACGATGAAAAGCATGAAACGAAGGTTATATTAAAAATTCCATACCTTTTAAGTATTCTCTCCTACCACGACCCACAGGCTGAATTTAAGGGGATAAAAGATTTAGTAAAAGAGTATCAGCAGATTGCACAGGATGCCAAAAGCAAAATCCCTGTGTTAGAGGAAAAAATCAAAAAACTTGAGCAGTCAGGAGCTCCTAAGGAGGAAATAGAAAAATTAAAGTCCCAGCTTGCCCTTGCAAAAGCAAATGCAAAAGCTTACGACATAACCCTTAACGACCTGCCTTCTGTGGCTACAGTTTTTACAACGTTTCATATAATGGTGTATTTGGGCTTCTTCTTTGCATTCCTGACATTGTGGGGGCTGTATCTGCTGAAAAAGGGAAGCCTCTACACAAACAAAGCATTCCTGTGGACTGTTTTACTGAGCATTCCCCTGCCCTACATAGCAACAGAGCTTGGATGGATGTCTGCAGAGATTGGAAGACAGCCGTGGCTTGTTCAGGGGGTTCTCCTTACAAGAGATGGTGTTTCCTTCCATCCAACAGGAAATGTATGGTTCTCGCTGATATTCTTCACACTGATTTATACAGCTATATTCTTTGTGTTCCTGTATGCAATGATAAAGGCAGTAAAAAAAGGTATTCCAGAAGATTCAAAACATCTGCCTTCTGAACCATCACAGCCACAGGCTTTTGTCAGCACATTCAACAAAACAGATATAAGGAGGTAGAAAATGCCTTCAGAACTGTTTACAACATTAGAGGGAATATGGTTTTTACTGGCAGGATTTTTTCTGATTGGATATGCCCTGACTGACGGATTTGACCTTGGGACAGGAATACTCACACTGTTTACAAAAAAAGATGAAAACAGACAGATTTTATACAATGCTGTGGCTCCAGTCTGGGACGGAAACGAAGTGTGGCTTATAGCAGGTGGAGGAATGCTGTTTGCAGCATTTCCTATTGTTTATGCTGCCTCTTTTAGCGGATTTTACATAGCCATATTTGTTGTTCTGTGGGCATTAATAGGCAGAGCAGTTGCATTTGAGTACAGAAACAAGAAAGATTCAAAGCTGTGGAAGAATATTTGGGACTGGATTTACTGGATTGGAAACACTGTTCCTGCATTTTTGTTTGGGGTAGCTGTCGGTAATGCTGTAATAGGTGTTCCTATTGACCAGCAGGGAGTTTATCACGGCTCATTCTTTACACTGCTCAGACCTGTTCCCCTTCTTATGGGACTGGTTGGTCTGTTTATGTTCCTGATGCACGGCAGTGCATATCTTCTGAGAAAAACAGAAGGGGAAGTTTTTCAGCTGTCAAAAAAAGCATCCTACGTGGGGTTTTTTGGATTTGTGGCATCACTGATTCTGACAGACTTTCTGATGGTTATATCTGCTCCATTTTTGTATGATAATTTCTTTAAATATCCTGTCTTCTGGATAGCCCCTGCTCTTATCATATCAGGTCTTGCCCTGTATCTGATAAATCTTGTAAAGGGTAAATACAATGCCGTCATTGTCGGTTCCACATTAACCACTATCGGAACTGTTCTGACTATAGCCCTTGCCACCTATCCAGCTCTTATGCGTTCAAGTATAAATCCAGATTATAACCTGACCATATGGAACTCTGCATCTTCCCATATTACACTCACAGTTATGCTTGTTGTAACTATTCTTATAATGCCTATCGTTATCTTTTACACAGTTTACGTTTACAGAGTATTCAAAGGGAAAGTTTCCTCTGAAGGGGGATATCACTGAGCCATCCCATACCTATCTTTTTTCTCCGGGGCTAAAAGCCCCTTCTTTTATTGACAAAAAATAATTAATGTATGTATTATAAAAATAAAAGTTATAAAAAACTAACAAGGGAGGTTAGGTATCATGAAAAAAGTTTTAGCAGGAATTTTAGGTGCTGCTGTAATTGCTTTACCTTCATTTGCAGTCAACAAAGAAAATGTTGGTTGTGGTCTTGGTTATATGCTATTTAAAGATGCACCTGACTCAACACTGTTTGAGATTTTAGCGGTAACTACTAACGGAACTTTTGGTAACCAGACATTTGGTATCACAACAGGAACATTAGAATGTAAGCAGCCTGAAAAAGTAGTTAAAAATGACAGACTGTTTAAGTTTGTAACAGAAAATATGGACCAGTTAGCTGCAGATATTGCATCTGGGAACGGTGAAGCTTTAGATACAGTTGCTGAGCTTATGAACATTCCTGTAGATAAAAGAGATGCATTCTACAGAAAACTTCAGGCTAACTTTGATAAAATTTACTCTTCTGAAACAGTTCAATCAGCTGATGTAATTGACAGAATAGTTGAAATCGCTCAAGAGGTATAAAAAATCACTAAAGGCAGGTTTTTTTGCCTGCCTTTTATTTATTCACAATGCTTTATCATATGACCTGGAAACCTTATCCCACAATCCTAAATGGCTGAAACTACTTCATTTCAAAAACGGTAAAAGTGAAATTGACGACCCTAAATTTTTTCTATCAAAGGAAGGGAAAACAAATCCTTATAAAGAATTAGTTGCTACTATTCAGGCTTTTTTAGAGTCTAAAGAAAGGGGAGATAATCATCCTATATGCAAATTCCCAGCAAGATTTCAGTTTTTAGACAGCCTGTTAAAGCTTAAAAGCAAACTAAGTTTTTTTCCTGAATGCAAAGAGCTTAACAAATTCCTGAGAGAGATAAATCCCCAAAAAATTTCTATTATTTTTTCTGATTATTACATAAACAGTCCCGCTTCTATGTATGGACATACGTTTCTCCGAATAGACCCTCCATTTAAAAGCCCTTTATTAGGATATGCTGTTAACTATGCTGCAAATGCAGATGCAAAAGAAGGATTAATGTATTACATAAAAGGTTTAACAGGGGGATATAAAGGCTTTTATTCCATATTTCCTTATTACAAAAAAATATTTGAATACGCAAACTTAGAAAGTAGAAATCTGTGGGAATACTCCCTAAATTTAAAACCAGAAGAAGTTAGATTCATCACCTTACACATATGGGAAATAAAAGACCACTACTCCTATTACTACTTTTTTGACAAAAACTGCTCATACCAGATTCTGTATCTTATAGACATCGTTCATCCTGAATATAACCTCACAGAACACTTTAATTTATGGACTATACCAGTAGACACTATCAGAGTGTTAAAAGAAAAAGGGCTAATAATCAACCTACATTTCAGGCCTTCGGCAACTACATTAATTTCTGAATTTATAAAAGGTAATCCAGATATAAACAAAAATGACATAAGTATGGCTCAAAAAATAGCCAGATTTGAGATAAACATAAAGAATTTCCTCAAGGAGAAAAGTATCAGCACAGTTAAAAAAGCTAAAATCCTTGAACTGTCTAAAAATCTTTTCCTTTATTTCTCAATAAAAGAAAAACTTCCTCAAAAAGTGTATAAAAAAAGATTACTTAAACTTTTATCGGCAAGAAGTAAAATTCCTGTCAAAATTCCTATTAAAGTAAAAAAACCTTATCCCCCAGAATATGGACACAAGCCTGCAAAAATATCATTTGAAGCAGGTTCTGAAAATGGGAAAAAATTTATCTCAACTACTGTCAGAACAGCCTACCACCAACTTGAAGATAGAGACACAGGTTTCCTGAAGGGTTCTGAGATAATGTTTCCTGCTATGACATTAAAAAACTTTCCTGACAGAAATAAAACAGTTATAGACAACATCACCTTCATTAAAATCATCTCTATATCCCCAAGAAACATAATTTTCAAACCAACATCATGGTTAGTTAATTTTTCTTACCAGAGAGACTGGATAAATAAACAGAAAAAACCTTTTATCAATTTTGAAACAGGATTTGGACTGGGATATGAAAGCCATTTCCTTTATTACATAGGAATTTCTTCAGGAGCACAGATTAATCTCTATAATTCTAAAAATTCCCGGTTGATTTCTGGGATAAAATTCATATCTATTTACTCTGGTAGAAAAATTAAACATATCTTTTCTATCTATCCAGGGCTATTATTCTATACAAATAACATAACAAAATCTGTAAAGTTTAATTACAAATCCAGCTTTTTCATTTCTCAGAATACATCAGTTACAGCATCGCTTAACTATGTAATCCTCGGTGGTAGAAATTTTTATCAGTTTGCTTTTTCAACAAATCGTTTCTTTTAAAATGTTAAAATATTTTATTAATCCTGAAAATCTGGAGGAGTTTATGGAATACGTCTATTTTGAAGGCAAAATAGTTCCTGAAGAAGAGGCAAAAATCAGCATAAAAACAAACTCCCTTCACTATGGAACAGCTATTTTTGAAGGTATAAGGGCTTACTACGATAAAGAAACAGACACGATGTGGGGTCTGTTTTTCAAAGAGCATTACGAAAGACTGTTTCAGAACATGAAAGTCCTCAACATGAAGATTGACGAAACAATAGACGACCTTATCCAGATAACAAAAGACCTGATAAAGATAAACAACATAAAATCTGACATATACATAAGACCTCTCGTTTATTTTGCAGACCTTAAAATCAGTCCAAAACTGATAGATTACACAGCAAAGATAACAATATACACATATCCTTTAGGAGATTATATAGATATCAACAACGGTATAAAAGCCATCGTTTCTTCATGGACGAGACTCAATGACAACATGATTCCCCCAAGGCTTAAGGTAGCAGGAGCATATGTTAATAGTGCATTTTCAAAAACAGAGGCAATATTAGCTGGAGCTGATGAAGCTATCGTTCTGAACAAAAATGGTTACGTTTCTGAAGGTTCAGCAGAAAATATATTTATAGTTAGAAACGGCAGACTGATAACACCTCCTGTCAGTGATGACATATTAGAGGGCATCACAAGAAATGCAATAATAACCATAGCAAAAGACTTAGGATACGAAGTAGAAGAAAGACACATATCAAGAACAGAGCTTTACGTGGCTGACGAAGTATTCTTCTGTGGAACAGGAGCACAGGTTTCACCTGTTGTGGAAATAGACCACAGAAAGATAGGAGACGGAAAACCGGGTAAAATAACAAAAGAGATACAAGCTGTATACTTTGATGCAGTAAGAGGCAGGATAGAAAAATACAGAGACTGGGTAATACCTATTGAGTGAGGGTGAATATAAAAGATTACATTGTTAATACTTTAAAAAAAACAGTAAGAGGTATAGAGCTAAAAGAGGAAAAACATAATACAGAGCAGTATGTTATAAAAGATGCTGTTCTCAGTATATCTGGAAAAAAAATAAAACTCAGCCCAATATCTTTTAATTATTCTGGAGATACTACTATTGAAAAAAAACTTGTCAGGATAAAAGAATGCCTGCCCCATATAGCCCTTGAAGACTTCTCTGAAAAAATCCTTTATGTTGAACATATAAATGACTTATCTACCTTCCACCACATCATAAAGAGCAACCCTTCTGCTGTTATAACAAATACGCCAATTAAAAAACCCCTTAACATAAAAGAGTTTCCTGTGTTCTACATTCCATCTATCTTAAATCACAGTAACGCAAAAATTAAAATCTCCATAAAAAAGAAAAAGATAGAATTTAAAAACTTTTTCTTTGATTTAGGTGTTGGAGCATATTTTGTTTATCTACACTTTCCATTTGACCATATATACAGCAAACCTGACAGTATTGAGTTTTACAGCTCTTTTCAGGTATTTACCAAACTTATAAAAAAACTTATTGAAATAAAACATCCAAAAGGTTACAGAATAAGGGTGTTAATCTCTGATATGCAGTTTTCCAATTATTTAGGTCTCTTTAAACATTTAGATAAAATAGATAAAGATAGGATTATATCTATCTTTCACATAGAAAATTGTGGTCTGGGCAATGAAAAATTAATTATAAAAAATAGGAAAAATCTACTTGATTTCTTTCATTACATTAAAATTAACAAACTGATGACAGAAAATAAAAATGAAGTAAAAGAAGAAAAACTGAAAGATTTTTCAGTTATTGATAAGGTAAACATTCCTGTTATCTGGTTTACGTCCCAACCTAATGAAAACATATACAACTTGAAAAAAGAGTTTTTGAATGAGAAATTAATAGATAACTACGTAAATGATATGTTTTTTCTTATAAATAAGATATATCGGGAAAGGTAATGGAGTTTTTTCCAGTTTTAATCAGATTATTTATTGCTTTAACAGTAATCATAGTTGCATTTACAGGAGACATAGAATACGATGTAGCCCTTTTTTCCTTATCTGGTGTCTATCTTATCTCTTATTTTTTAATTCCTAAAACTAACAATACAAAATACATATTTCTTATTATAGATACACTTTTCATCTCCATTTCTATATATCTAACAGGATACATACATCTGTCTATGCTGATTGTTCCTCTCTATTATGAATTTGTCAAAGAAAAAAAAGATAGTGTTTATTTCCTGATTTTAGCATCCGTACCTGTTCTTATTTCTTTATATGTGTCATATTTTTCTGAGTTTGCCATTATACCACTAACAATAGCAGGTCTTACAGGAATATACGCCATATACTACAGTTATTCAAGTATTGAAAACTACTTTAAAAAATTAAAAGATGAAATGGAAAATCTTTACATAAAAAATATCTCATATCAGGAAAAAATTGAGCAGCAAGAACAAATTTTGAAAATATTAAAATCATTAAATAAGATGAGAGAAGAAAAGATTCCTTTAAAGCTGTGGATTTACGACATTAACGAGATTTTAGGAACAGATGGTATTGTGTATTTTGACCTTTTAAACAGCAGATGTTACTCAACAGAGAAGGTAAAGTGTGAGAAAGATGCCCTGAAAATTATAGAAGGTGATTTTCAGTTTTACCACAATCATGACATTAACAGGATATTCAATGCTCCTTATGTGTGCGGAATAACCATTGGCAAAGGAGAAGAGATTGACGGTGTTCTGTTTTTTGTATCTAAACTAAAACCCCTGAACCCTGAAACTGTAAAAATCATCAAAGACCAGTTAGACCTTTATATGTTAGAGCTGTCAGCTGAGAAGATTTCTCAAAAGGATAGTAGCATAACTGCCAGCAGGCAGGAAGAAGCTGACAGTAATTGAATCTTTTGTCTTTCCAGCTATCTTAAAATCCTCTGGAAAAAATACAGCTTTTCTCAGACCGTCTGTCAACACCTTAATACCTGCTACTTCCCTTCCAAAATCTTCCTCTTTTATACCAAACTTATCTATAACCTCTCTTATAATCTCTTTAAGCAATTTATCATTTACAGAATGCTCTTTTCCTGTATAAGGAATCTCTAAATTTTTCAGATACTTAATGTCGTAAACCTCAATATAAAAGCTCAGCTTCCAGCTGTGGATAAAGTTAACCCTTTTAAAAGGATACTTACTTTCTATGTACCTCCTCAGATACTCATTCCACAAAAAAGACTGGAATGCAAAATTAAACATCAGTCTAACATTTTTGGGAAGTATCCTGATAGCCTTTTCAAAGGAAAGCCCCCTCTTTAAGCCTAAAATAAGGTCTTTTTCATAATCTTCTAATTTTCCCTTTAAATCTCTATAAAAAAGCTCCCAGTTCCCCCAGTGTTTCATACTTCCCTTTATTGAAAAGTATGTTTTTAAAGCCTTTTCAACATCTCCTTTAAGCAAATAAAGAAAAATAAAATCGTTTCTTCCCTTTACACTCCCAAATCTCTGCTCACCAAAATAGTTGGCACAGCCGTATTTTTTTACAATCTCAAGATTGTGGTAAAAAATTTTCCTCTGCTCTTTATGTATATTCCTTATCTTTATGACAAATCTGTTTCCACTGTTATCCCCAAGCTGTAGTTTTTGATCAGTGAAACCTACCCTTTCCATACAAAAACCCTGCTCTCTGCCAAAATCAACACTTTCTGCTTTTAACCATTTTCCTCCCTTATTGCTAAAACATAGCTTATCAGAGATGTTAACATCTGAAGGAACTGTAATATACTGGGTAGTAACGGCAAATCGGTCTTTTAAACCTGCAAAACCAATATCTGACGGCTTTATTTTGAGTAATTTAGACAAAAATCTTACAACCTGAAGGGTTGAGAGACTGCTTTTTTTCAGCAAAAAAAGCTGAAACTGACCATCTTTTCTGGGAGAAAAGGGAACAACCTCTTCAACAACAAAATCTGAAGGTTTGTGTTTTATATGCTTCTCTAAATCCATCAGTATCTGAGCCGAACTGCAAGCTCATGTAGTGATGGAACAAGGAAATACTGGAGAAACATTATGATAAACAGGACAATCAGAGGGGCTATGTCTATACCTCCAAAATAAGTAGGAATAAACTTCCTTATTTTTCTGTAAACTGGTTCAGTAACATTTCTTAAGAACTTAACTATTGGATTATAAGGGTCAGGATTAACCCACGACAGAAGTGCTGATACTATAACAATCCACATATAAATGGTAAGGGCGATGTCCAGAATTCTGGCCACCGCCTCTATCAGGTTTGCAATTATAAACATCACTCTTCTTTTTCCGGATACTCTACAAACTCAATAATTGCCATCTGAGCATCATCCCCTCTTCTTCTCTTATCTAATTTATAGATTCTTGTGTATCCTCCGTTTCTCTCTTTAAGAAGGGGAGCAATATCCTTAAACAGTTTTGTTGCTGCCTTTCTGTTGTTTCTCAGTCTTGCGTTAAGAAGCCTTCTTGCAGCTATTGTCTCCTTCTTTGCAAGGGTTACTAACTTTTCAACAAAGGGTCTGAGGGCTTTGGCTTTAGGCAGTGTTGTTTCTATTCTTCCATGCTCAATCAGAGAAACTGCTAAATTAACGAACATCGCCTCTCTGTGTTCCTTTTTCCTGTGGAAACTCTTTGTTTTTACTCTGTGTCTCATTTATTCCTACCTCTCTTACTCTTTTTTTGTTGGTGATGGAGCAAGTTCAAGACCAAGCTCAGCAAGGGCTTCCTTTATCTCTTTCAGGGCTTTTCTTCCGATGCTTTTTGCCTCTTTCAGGTCTTCTTCTGTCATCTTCACAAGGTCACCAATGGTGTTAATTCCTAACTTTTTCAGAGTATTTGTAGCCCTTGAGGATATTTCTAATTCTTCAATAGCAAGGGAGAGCTTATCTGCTTCTATCTTTTCTGCTATGCTTTCAGGTTCTGCCCTTTTTACAACTTCTACCTTTCTGACTGTTGGATTGAGAAGGAGCTGGAAGTGTTCTATCAGTATGTTTGTAGCTTTTGTCAGGGCTTCTTCTGGAGTGATTGAGCCGTCTGTGTAGAACTCTAATATCAGCTTATCATAGTTTGTTTTGTCTCCAACCCTCGTTGGCTCCACTTTGAAAGTGCATTTTTTTATCGGAGAAAATGCTGTATCTATTGGTATCCATCCAATTTCAGTAGGTGGTTCCATCTCTTCTACCATTACATAGCCTTTTCCTTTCTCTATCTTCAGCTCCATCCTTACTTCCACATCACCTTCAACTGTTGCTATGTGAACTTCAGGGTCAACAATCTCAATTCCCGGAGAGACCTTTATATCTCCTGCTTTTATCTCTCCTGGTCCTTTAAACTCTAAAATGGCAATATCACTGTCTATACCTTCATCCATCTTGAACTTTATCTGTTTCAGATTAAGGACTATCTCTGCAACATCTTCTATTACGCCGTCAATTGTAGTAAACTCGTGGGAGACCCCCTGTATTTTGACTGCAGTGATTGCTCCACTTTCTAAAGATGATAGCAAAACCCTCCTGAGAGCATTGCCTAATGTAATTCCGTAACCTCTCTCTAAAGGTTCAACAAACAGTTTGCCGTAATTCTCAGTTTTTGTTGCTTCATCCCAGTAAATTTTATTTGGTTTAATAAACTCTAAAAAAGGCATAGGCTTTTTTACCTCCGTTAAGGGATTTATACCCATTAATTACATAGAGTAGAACTCAATAATCAGCTGAACGTTTACTGGAATTTCTAATTCAATCTCTTGAGGTATCTCTAACACCTTTCCTCTGAAGTTTTCTTTATCTAATTCCAGCCAGTTTGGAATAGCCCTCGGGTCTATATTTTCAAGATTTTCTTTAAACAGTGGGGAATTCCTGCTTTTTTCTCTTACTTCTATAATGTCTCCCGGGTCTACCTGGTAAGAAGGAATATCAACCTTTCTTCCGTTTACTAAAAAATGACCGTGTCTGACAAGCTGTCTTGCCTGCCTTCTTGTTTTTGCAAAACCTAGTCTATAGACAACATTATCTAATCTTCTCTCAAGGAGCTGTAGGAATATCTGACCAGTATTTCCACCTTTGATACCTGCTATTCTTGCAGCTTCGTCAAAGTATCTCTTAAACTGCTTTTCTCTCAGTCCTCCATATAAATATCTCAGCTTTTGTTTTTCCTGAAGACGAATTGCATAATCAGACAGCTTAACCTTTCTTCCCTGAGTTCTACCGTGCTGTCCTGGTGGAAAGTTTCTGTTCTGAAATGCTTTTAAATTTCCTCCAACAAAAACGCCAAGTCTTCTGCTAACCTTTGTCAGCGGTCCTAAATATCTGCCCATAAATCACACCCTCCTTTTACTTGGTGGACGACATCCGTTGTGGGGTATTGGTGTCACGTCTTTAATAACTTTAATGTTAAGACCAGCAGCCTGAAGTGTCCTTATTGCAGACTCTCTGCCTGCACCAGGACCTTTCACCCACACCTCTATATCTTTCATTCCAAACTCATCCATTGCCCTTTTTGCTGCCTTTTCAGCTGCTTTCTGAGCAGCATAAGGGGTAGATTTCCTTGTTCCTTTAAAGCCTTCTGTTCCTCCAGAAGCCCATGTCAGAACATTCCCTTCTTTATCTGTTATTGTAACTATTGTATTGTTAAATGTTGCCTGAACGTGAGCTATACCATAAGGTACAGTTCTTTTTACCTTTTTGGTGGTTTTTCTTCTTTTTTTAGCCATGATGCCTCCTCATATTACCTTCTTTTAATTCTTCCTGCGAATCTTCTTCTTGTCTTTGCATTGGTCTTTGTTCTCTGTCCTCTCACAGGAAGACCAAGTCTGTGTCTTATTCCTCTGTAACATCCCATATCCATAAGTCTCTTTATGTTAACCGCCACTTCCCTTCTCAGATCACCTTCCACTTTGTAGTTTTGCTCAATAAACTTTCTGATTGTGTTCAACTCATCTGGAGTAAGCTCTCCAACTCTCTTCATCCCATCTATTCCGGTTTTTTCTAATATCTCTTTTGCTCTTGTTTTTCCTATGCCGTATATGTAAGTAAGAGCTATCTCCAGTCTTTTTCTGTCTGGTAAATCTACACCAGCTATACGAGCCATCTTTTCCTCCTAATTAACCTTGTTTTTGTTTGTGTCTTGGGTTTTCGCAGATAACCATAACTCTGCCTTTTCTCTTGATAATTCTGCATTTTTCACATCTTTTCTTTACAGAAGACCTAACCTTCATAATCTCTCACCTCACATCCTAAATATTATTCTTCCCCTCGTAAGGTCATATGGGGAAAGTTCTACTTTTACCCTGTCCCCAGGGAGTATTCTAATAAAGTGCATACGCATCTTACCAGACACATGGGCAAGCACCTCGTGCCCTGTATCCAACTTCACCCTGAACATAGCATTAGGAAGAGCTTCCTCTACTGTCCCCTCAACCACTATTCCTTTTTCTTTCTGCTCCTTTTTCTTCTTTCCCATCTTTTCTCCTAATCAAGTTTAGAAAGTATCTCTGGACCCTCTTCTGTTATTGCAACAGAGTGCTCAAAATGTGCAGCAAGTGCCTTCTCTTTTGAAACAACAGTCCAGCCATCTTTCAGTTTACGGTAGAAGTTCTTCCTCCTACCTAATGTTGCCATTGGCTCAATGGCCAAAACCATACCAGCCTTTAGAACAACATCTTCTGCATTTGCCACACAGTTTGAAACGTGTGGCTCTTCGTGGGGCTTTCGCCCTATGCCGTGTCCCCCATAATCACATATAGGGGCGAGGCGGTAGGCTTCCAACGTGCCTTCTATAGCAGCCGCAATATCTTTAACATTTTTCCCCGGATAACACTGCTCAATTCCTGCCATCAAAGCTTTTTCTACACCTTCCAGCAGCCTCTTTTTTCTGTCGCTAATTCTGTCCCCTACAACATAAGAGATGGCAGCATCTCCATACCAGCCGTCATAAACAACACCAAAATCTATGCTAACTATGTCTCCTTCCTTTATCACCCTATTCTTTTTTGGAACGCCGTGAACTATCTCCTCATTTATAGAAACACATAAAGCAGCAGGAAAACCATACAAACCTAAAAAAGCAGGTTTCACATTTCTCTTTTCTGCTTCCCTTCTTGCTATCTCATCCAGATCAACACCTGTCATTCCTGCTTTTGTTTCTTCCTTTATTGTCTGGAGAATCTCGGCAACTATCTTATTCGCTTTTCTTAATTTTTCTATATCTTCCTTGCTCTTTAATTCAATCATTTTGACAAACTATTATTTTACCACAGATAGAAGCTGTTTGTAAACTTCATCTGGACTTTTTGTTGCATCAATGACCAGTAATTTATTCTGTTTTCTGTAATATTCAATAAGGGGAGCTGTCTGAGAGTGATAGACCTCTAATCTCTTCTTTATTACCTCTTCCCTGTCATCGTCCCTCTGGATAACTTCTACACCTTCCGGAGGTGGATTGTAGATCATGTGATAGACCTTACCTGTTTTTGGGTCAACCCTTCTTCCTGACAGCCTTTTTATCACCTCTTCATCTGGAACATCAAACAGGATAACACCATCTAACGTTCTTCCTACCTGAGGGAGCATCTTATCAAGAGCTTCAGCCTGAGGGATAGTTCTGGGGAATCCGTCAAGTATTATGTCTTTTCCCTGCAGCTCTTGGAGTTTTTCTTTTATAATTCCTATGATTATATCGTCAGGAACAAGTTTTCCTGCATCCATATACTCTTTTGCCTTTTTTCCAAGCTCCGTCTGGTTTTTTACCGCTTCTCTCAGGATGTCTCCTGTGGATATCTGGACAAATCCTTTCTCTGCAACTAATCTCTGTGCCTGTGTTCCCTTTCCTGCACCGGGGGGTCCCAAAAATATTAACGTTTTTGCCATCTTCTAACTCCTCTTTAGAAATCCTTCATATCTCTTCATTGCAAGATGGGCTTCTATCTGATGAAGTGTGTCAAGGGCAACAACAACAACAATCAGTGCAGAGGTTCCACCAAAGTAAAATGGAACGTTAAGCCATTTTATCAGGAACATGGGAAGAACAGCTATCGCTGCAAGGAATATAGAGCCTACAAATATTATTCTTGTGAGAACAAAGTTCAGATACTCTGCCGTCTGCGTCCCTGCTCTTATGCCCGGTATAAATGCACCACTTTTACGGAGATTGTCAGCAATATCAACAGGGTTAACTAATATAGCCGTATAAAAGTAAGAGAAAAATATGATAAGTCCTACATATATAAGAAAATACCAGTAACTCTGTGGGGAGAGAATATCTGCAATCACACGGGCTATATGACTGTGTTCAACAAACATCTGGGCTATTGTTGCTGGAAACATCAAAAGTGCAACAGCAAATATGATTGGAATAACGCCAGCAGGGTTGAGCTTGAATGGAATGTATGTAGCAGTTTCTCCTAATGCTCCTATATTTCTTCTTGCATAGTTTATTGGTATTCTCCTTTCTGCTTCCTGTATGTATATAATTCCTGCAACAACAACAATAATCACAACAATAGCTGTTCCTACCTGAAATACAGAAAGTTCTCCAACCTTTAGCTGCTCATATGTGGAGATAACAGCATTTGGAACTCCAGCCACTATACTGGCAAGTATAAGCATAGATATACCATTTCCAATACCAAACTCTGTAATTCTTTCCCCTATCCACATAAGAAAAACAACACCTGTTGTGATAATAACTGTTGTTAGAAACACGAAAACAAAAGGAGAGACAGATATAAGATGCTGTCCTGTCTCTGTTGTTATGTTGCTAATCCACGTGGAAAGAGCAAAAGACTGAAATGCCGCTATTGCAATTGTTAAGTATCTTGTATACTGGGTTATCTTCCACCTGCCGTATTCACCTTCTTCCTTCTGAAGTCTTTCCAAAGACGGAATAACAGCAGTTAAAAGCTGCATAATGATTGCTGCCGATATGTATGGCATTATGCCGAGGGCAAAAACTGAAAGTCTGCCTAAGGCACCACCAGAGAACAGGTTGTATATGTTAAAGAGAGCTCCGCCTGCAGCATTAAAGTAGTGGGAAAGTGTCTGTGCATCTACACCGGGGACAGGAATGTGTGTCCCCAGTCTATAAACAGCAAACATTATCAATGTATACAGGATTCTTTTTCTTAAATCCTGTATCTCTAATATATTCTTTATTTTTTCAATCAATCATAGCCCTCTCTAATTTTACAGTTATTCAATTATTTCACAGCTTCCACCTGCAGCCTTTATCTTCTCTTCTGCAGTTTTTGAAAATTTATGGGCTTTTACCTTAAGAGGTTTTGTAAGCTCTCCATCTCCCAATATTTTTACTGCCGACGTGCAGTGGATAATTCTTTTTTCTTTTAAAATTTCTGGAGTTATTTCTGCATTTGCTTCAAATCTCTCTTCGAGTGTTTTCAGGTTTACTATCTCATACTCTTTTTTATTAGGGTTCTTGAATCCCCTTTTTGGGATTCTCATTATAAATGGCGTCTGTCCACCTTCAAAGAATGCGGGGAGAGTTCCGTATCCTCTTCTTGACTTCTGTCCCTTATGACCTCTTCCTGAAGTTTTACCGTGTCCTGAGCCTATACCTCTACCTACCCTTTTGTGGGTTTTTGTAGCTCCCTCTGCTGGTTTTAACTGATGAAGTTTTATGCCCATTATTCCACTTCCTCCACTTGAATAAGATGATGAGCTTTTCTTATATTTCCGAGAACCATAGGATTTTTTTCTAAGATTCTTTCATCATTTATTTTTTTCAGACCAAGAGATTTTACAGCCTGTATCTGGTCTTTTCTCTTTCCTGCAAGTCCTCTAACAAGTTTTACCTTTATTTTCATTTTATCCTCCTACCTGACTATTGGAGATGAAGCGTATATTCTGTAGTTTTTCTTAACCTTTTCTTCATCTATTCCTCTGATTTTTGCCACTTCTTCAGGAGACCTTACTTTCAGGAGAGCATCAAACACAGCTCTAACTATGTTGTTCGGGTTTGTTGTTCTGCTGATAATCTTTGTGAGTATGTCTGTAACACCTAAAAGCTCTAAAACAGGTCTGACAGGTCCTCCTGCCACAACACCTGTCCCTCTTCTTGCAGGCTTTAGAAGAACAACAGCCGACTCATACTCACCAATAACATCGTGGGGTATGGTTCCCTCAATCAGTGGAACTTTTATTAGATGCTTCTTTGCATCTGCAATTGCTTTTGCTATTGACGGAGGAACCTCATTTGCTTTTCCATGTCCAAATCCCACATGACCGTTTCTATCTCCAACAACTGCCAGTGTTGAGAAGGAAAATCTTCTTCCACCTTCAACAACCCTTGTTGTTCTTCTTATTTCAACAACTTTTTCTTCTAACTGTAGCTCCGCTGGATTAACAGGCTGTACTTTCTGCCTTTCTTCTATCAATCTCTCTATGCTTTTTGCTCCCATACTTACTCTCCTGCTTAAAATTTTAGTCCTTTTTCTCTTGCTGCTTCTGCAAACGCTTTCACTTTGCCGTGGTATATAAAACCACCTCTATCAAAAACAACATTTTGAATACCTTTTGCAAGGGCTTTCTCAGCTATAAACTCTCCTAACTTTTTCGCCATTTCTATATTTTTACCGCCTCTTACTCCGTATTTTTCAACAAAGTCTTTATCAATTGTTGAGGCACTTACCAGTGTTTTTCCTGCCTCATCATCAATAATCTGGACATAAAGATTGTTCAGAGATTTAAAAAATGCCATTCTTGGTCTTTCTGCTGTTCCAGATACCTTTTTTCTTATCCTTTTATGCCTTATTATTCTCTTTTCCCTTCTTGTTTTTACTGCCATCTATACACTCCTCTTAAAGGATTTTATTTTTTACCTACAGATTTACCAGGTTTGAGTTTGAGAATTTCCCCTTTGTATCTTATACCTTTTCCTTTGTATGGGTCTGGTTTTCTGAACTCTCTGATTTCTGCAGCAACCTGTCCTACTTTTTGTTTGTCTATTCCTGAAACTTTTATTATATTCCCCTCAACTGCTATCTGAATTCCCTCTGGCGGCTCATAAATTATAGGGTGGGAATAACCAAGCTGAAGCTCTAAAGCTTTACCTTTCATGTTCGCCCTATAACCGATACCTACAATTTCTAACTCCACTGTAAAACCTTCTGTAACGCCTTTTACCATATTGGCGATAAGTGCTCTTGTTGTTCCGTGTATAGCTCTCATAAATGCTGAGTCATCTGGTCTTTCTATCTTTATCTGGTTATCCTCTACTTTTATGCTCAATTTAGGATTAAAGTCTCCTTCTAACTGTCCTTTTGGACCTTTTACAACAACATGGTTGCTTTCACTTACTGTAACCTGAACACCATTTGGTATATCAATAGGTTTTTTACCAATCCTTGACATCTACAATGCCTCCTTTTTTATTACCAGATATAGCAGAGAACTTCTCCACCAACTTTCTGCTTTCTTGCTTCAGCATCTGTTAATATTCCTTTATTTGTGGAAAGTATGGCTATACCTAATCCTTTTCTCACGTATGGTATATGCTTTGAATCTGTGTATTTTCTCAGCCCCGGTTTAGATACCCTTTTCAGACCCTGTATAACAGGCTTTGTATTTCTTGGACCTAAGTATTTCAATTTTATTATTATTGTTCCCTGATTTCCTTTTTTGTTTTCCTCTGATATTGTGTAGTCTTCTATGTATCCTTCTCTTTTTAAGATTTCAACTATTTTCTCTTTGATTTTAGAATGGGGAACGTAAACCTCACTTTTTCTGGCTTTTATTGCGTTGTTTATCCTTGCCAGCATATCTGCTATTGGGTCAACTATCATAATCTTGCCTCCTTACCAGCTCGCTTTTTTTACCCCAGGGATTTCTCCTCTGAGGGCTCTTTCTCTAAAACACAGTCTGCACATATTAAACTGTCTTAAAAATCCCCTTGGTCTTCCACAGATAGGGCATCTTGAGTGGTTTCTTGTGCTGTATTTTGGTTTTTTCATAAATGATTTTGCTATTAAACATTTACGTGCCATTATGTTATTCCTCCTGTTATCCTCTTATTGGAAGTCCAAGTAATGCAAGGAGATACTTCGCTTCTTCATCAGTTTCAGCTGATGTTTCAATAATAACATCCATTCCTCTGATTCTATCTACTTTGTCGTAATCTATCTCTGGGAATATTATCTGTTCAGAAATACCAAATGCATAGTTCCCTCTACCATCAAATGACATAGGGTTAAGTCCTCTGAAATCTCTCACCCTCGGAAGTGCAACAGATATCAGCTTGTCCAAAAAGTCCCACATTCTCTCTTTTCTGAGGGTTACCCTTGCTCCAACTGGAAGACCTCTTCTGAGCTTAAAACCAGCCTCTGCCTTTTTAGCTCTTCTGATTTCTGGCCTCTGCCCTGTTATTGCCATAAGGTCTTCAACTGCTCTGTCAAGCTGTTTTATATCCTGAACTGCTTCACCTACTCCCATATTAACAACAATCTTTTTAATTCTTGGAACCTGCATAGGTGATTTGTATCCAAATCTTTCCATCAGTTTTGGAGCCACTTCTTCTTCGTATTTCTTTCTTAGCCTTGGAACATACCTTTCTGAAACTGCCATTATGTTCTACCTCTTACTTTTTTTCTTTTTCCCATATTGTGTCTATAGTTTCACCTGTCTTTTTGTTGTATCTTTCCTTAATGATTTTATTTCCTTCTTCTTTGATTCTTATGCCAATCCTTACTCTCTGTTTGTTCTTCTCGTCATAGTACATAACGTTAGATATATGGATGGGTCTTTCTATCTCAACAATGCCTCCTTCCTGAATACCTTCAATATGTTTGATATGTTTTTTACCTATGTTAACTCCTTCTATTACAACTCTGACTTTGTTTGGGTCGTTGTTTCTTATTATCTGTTTTATTTTTCCTACTTTTCCTTTCTCTTTTCCTGCAATAACTATAACAGTATCACCTTTTTTTAGCTTTGTTTTGACCATTTTTTATATTACCTCCGGTGCCAGTGAAACTATTCTGTAAAAGCCTTTTGCTCTTATCTCCCTTGCAACAGGACCAAGGATACGGGTTCCTATTGGCTCAAGGTTATTGTTCAGGAGAACAACAGCATTATCATCAAACTTAATAAAGCTACCGTCTGGTCTTCCAACCTCTTTTGCAGTCCTCACAACCACAGCTTTGTAAACTTTACCTTTTTTTGCTGTTCCATTGGGAAGTGCGTCTTTAACAGTTACGGTAATAACGTCTCCTAGTGTTGCAAAATCAGTCTGTTTACCAAAGTTTACTTTCTTTGGTATTCCTATACACTGAACCTTCTTTGCTCCTGAGTTGTCAGCTGTATTCAGATACGTTCCTCTTCTAATCATTTTCTGCACCTCTTTTAGTGTGAAATTCTTCCCGCCTGAACAGGCGGAAAGACAAATTAATATTTTATTATTTTTGAAAATTAAAATCAAGACTGGGATGATATAACTTCAACCACAACCCATCTTTTCAGCTTTGACAGAGGCCTGGATTCTCTTATCCTGACAACATCACCTACTTTACACCTGTTTTCTTCATCGTGGGCATAGAATTTTTTAGTTCTCTTTATCCTTTTTCCATAGAGGGGATGTGGGAACTGTCTTTCTACTGCTACAACAACTGTTTTATCCATTTTATCTGATACAACTTTTCCAACAAATTCCTTTCTTCTTGATTTTACTGCCATTACTCTCCTCCACCTTGAGCTTGTAGCTCTCTTTCTCTAAGAATTGTAAGAATTCTTGCTATATCTCTCTTGGTCTGCTTTATCTCAGATGGTTTTTCTAAACCACCAACCGCATTCTGAAATCTGAGATTCATAAGTTTTTTCTTCAGCTCTTTAACTTTTTCTTTCAGTTCATCATCTGTAAGTTTTCTCAGTTCTTCTGCTTTCATTTTACGACCTCGCCTTTACCATTCTTGTTTTTATTGGAAGTTTATGGCTTGCCTTTCTGAAGGCTTCAGCAGCCACTTCCTCTGGAACACCTGCAATCTCAAAAAGAATGTGTCCCGGTTTTACAACTGCTACAAAATGGTCAAGGTCTCCCTTACCTTTACCCATTCTTGTCTCTGCTGGCTTTCTTGTTACAGGTTTATGAGGGAAAACTCTAATCCAGACTTTTGCCCCTTTTTTTGCTTCCCTTACTATTGCAATACGGGCTGACTCTATCTGCCTTGATGTCATCCAGCACGGCTGCAGTGCTTGAAGTCCATACTCTCCAAAGGCCACAAAATTTCTTCTGCTGGCCTTTCCTTTCATTCTTCCTCTATGCTGTCTTCTCCATTTTATCTTTTTAGGCTGAAGTAGTGACATTTACTGTTCCTCCTTTTTTATTAAACTGTGTGGAGTTCTTCTTCTATTTTCTTCAGAACTTCCTCTTTCTGCTCTGCCAATTTATCTCCTTTGTATATCCAGACCTTAACTCCTAAAATTCCATACTTTGTTGATGCTCTGGCTGTTCCGTAATCTATGTCTGCTCTGAGGGTTTGAAGAGGCATTCTACCTGCCATAAACCACTCTTTCCTTGCAAGGTCAACTCCACCTATACGACCGCCAACCTGAACTTTTATACCCTTTGCTCCAGCTTTCATTGCGTTATCTATTGCTCTCTTCATTGCTCTTCTGTGGGAAACCCTTCTCTCAAGCTGAAGGGCAATATCCTCAGCAACTAATTTTGCGTTGAGCTCTGGCTTTTTAACCTCGTCAACATTTACTAATACTTCTTTTGCATCTGTCAGTGCAAGGAGTATCTTGTTCAGCTCTTCAACTTCTGCCCCTTTTCTTCCAATAACGATTCCCGGCTTTGATGCCAGTATTTTTACTCTTATCTTTTCTCCCAATCTTTCAATAATAACGTCTGCTATTCCAGCCTGTTTGTATTTCTCTTCAATAAACCTTCTAATTTTCAGGTCTTCGTGAAGGATTTTTCCATATCTTTTTTTGTCTGCAAACCATTTTGATTTCCAGTCTGTTGTTATTCCTAACCTAAATCCTGTTGGATGTACTTTCTGACCCACTTTTATTCCTCCTTACTGCCTTTCAGCTAAAGTTATATAAATGTGAGAAAATCTTCTTTTTTTAGGCGTTGCCCTTCCATAAGCCCTTGGCATGTATCTTTTCAGTATTGGACCATCTTCTGCTCTGATTTCTTTTATGTAGAGGTTGTCAATGTCCATATCCTTCAGCTCTGCGTTAGCTATGGCACTTTTTAACAGCTTTTCCACTATTCTTGCTGCCCTTTTATTCATACCGTGTAGAAGGGCAAGTGCAACACCAACGTCCTTTCCTCTTATTGCATTGATTACCTGTCTTGCTTTTGTCGGTGAGGTTCTCGCGTATCTCAAAACTGCTCTTGCTTCAAGGTTTTTTGTAGCTTCCGCCATTTTATCCACCTCTTATTTTTTCTTAACTGCTTTTGCAGATTTATCAGGGTGTCCCCTGAATGTTCTTGTGAGTGAAAACTCCCCAAGTTTATGTCCAACCATTTCTGGCTGTATGTAAACAGGGATAAATTTCATCCCATTATAAACAGCTATTGTATGCCCAACCATCTCTTCTGTTATGGTGCAGGCTCTATCCCACACCTTTATTATTTTCCTTTCTCCTGTTTCATTCATTTTTCTTATCTTTTTCAGTATTTTCTCATTTACATATGGATTTTTATTTCTTTCGTTCCACTTTCCTTTGTATCCCATGGTTATTTACCTCTACGCTTGATTATGAATTTGTCAGAGTATTTAGCTCCACGTCTTGTTTTGTATCCTTTTGTAGGCTGTCCCCAAGGAGAAACAGGATGTTTACCAAATGTTTTTCCTTCACCACCACCATGTGGGTGGTCTACAGGGTTCATTGCTGTTCCCCTAACTGTTGGTCTGATTCCCAGCCACCTTGACCTTCCTGCTTTACCAAGTTTAATAAGTTCGTGCTCTGCAAGTCCTACCGTCCCTATTGTTGCCATACATTTTTTGTGTATCAGTCTAATTTCTCCTGAAGGAAGTCTGAGCTGTATGTAATCCCCTTGTCTTCCTAAAATCTGGGCGGACATTCCTGCTGCCCTTGCTATCTGTCCACCTTTTCCTGGAGTTATCTCAATGTTGTGAACAAATGTACCAACAGGAATGTTTTCCAGAGGCAGTGCATTTCCCACTTTTATTTCTGCATCTGGTCCTGCAACAACTGTGTCTCCCACTTTAAGTCCTTCAGGCCAGATGATGTATCTTTTTTCCCCATCTGCATAATGAAGTAGTGCAATCCTCGCAGACCTGTTTGGGTCGTATTCAATCGCTGCAACCTTAGCTGGAACTCCCCATTTATCCCTTTTAAAGTCTATGATTCTGTACTTCCTTTTATGACCGCCTCCTTTATGCCTTACTGTTATCCTTCCCTGATTATTTCTTCCAGCCTTCTTAACTAAAGGCTCTACAAGGGATTTTTCAGGCTCTTTTTTCGTTATCTCAGAAAAATCATATAAAATTGCGTGTCTTGTTCCATTTGTTACAGGTTTTAATTTTCTAACACCCATTGTTATTTCACCTCTATATTAGTTCTGCTATATTTATTGGTTTTTCTGATTCAATTTTTACGATAGCTTTTTTCCATTTCTTTGTATAACCGGGTTTCCCAAATCCTACTCTCTTCTGTTTTGGTTTAACTATCATTGTTCTCACTTCTTTTACCTTAACGCCAAATATTTCTTCAACAGCCTTTCTTATCTCTATCTTGTTGGCATCCATTGCCACTTCAAATACCAGTTTGTTCTCTTTTTCATTTTGTTTGACTGCTTTCTCTGTCAGAACAGGACGGATAAGTATGTCGTATGGTGTTTTACCTGCCATTATCCCAACCTCTCGTTAATTTTTTCAACTGCAGATTTTGTTATAAGAACGTGGTCTGCATTCAGTATGTCGTAAGTGTTGAGGCCTTCAACTAACAGAACTTTTGCCTTTGGAAGATTTCTGAATGATTTTATAACATTGTTGTCTTTCTCAGAAAGAACAAGGAGTACTTTAGACTGTTCTAAACCAAAATTTTTCAGAACATCTATAGCCTGTTTTGTTTTTGGCTGTTCAAATGAAAAGTCCTCAATAATCGTTAATTCCCCATCTTTAAGTTTCATAGAAAGTACGCCTTTCAGGGCTTTCTTTCTTACTTTCTTTGGGAGAGCATAGTAGTAATCCCTTGGATGTGGCCCGTGGGCTACACCACCACCAACAAATATGTTGGCTTTTCTATCTCCGTGTCTTGCATTTCCTGTTCCTTTCTGTGGAAGTATCTTTCTTCTTGAGCCTCTAACTTCAGCTCTTGTTTTTGTGCTGGCCGTTCCTGCTCTTCTTGAAGCAAGCTGCCATTTTACAACTTCCCATACTGTGTGTTCTTTAACTTCTGTGTTGAATATGCTGTCCTTAAGCTCAACTGTTCCTACATTTTCTTTCTTTATGTTTACAACATTAGCTTCCATTTAAGCCACCTCTTTCTGATTTTTAAGAAGCATAAGCCTCTTTTGCTCTTTTTAATTTTCTCTTGCCTTTTCTTCTGTTTATAATCACAGACTCTTTGATTTTCAGTACTGTATTTGTATGTCCAGGGACTGAACCTTTAACTAATATCACATTTTTCTCTGGAATAATATCTACAACTTCAAGCCCCTGAACAGTAACAGTTTCGTTTCCGTAATGCCCAGGCATTCTTTTTGTCTTCCATACTCTACCAGGGTCAGAACATGCACCTATTGAACCTATTGCTCTGTGATATCTTGAACCGTGGGACTTTTTAAAACCTGAGAAGTCCCATCTTTTCATTGCCGAAGCAAAACCTCTACCTTTTGACTTGCCTGTTATGTCAACAAGGTCTCCCTTTTCAAAAACGTCTTCCACTTTTATTTCCTGCCCAAGTTCAGGCTGTTCCCCTTCCTTGAGGGGAAACTCTGCAAGTGTTTTTAAAGGTTTTACTCCAGCCTTTTCAAAAATTGCCTTCAGAGGCTTTGGTGTTCTTTTTTCTTTTCTGCTTCCTGCTCCTAAAACAACAGCAGAGTATCCATCCTTTTCAGGAGTTCTTATGTTAACAACATAGTTAGGCTCAACCTGTATAACAGTAACAGGAATTGCCTTATCTCCAACAAAAACCCTTGTCATTCCTATCTTTTTTCCAATTATGCCCTTTGGCATTTTCCTCACTCCTTGATTAGCTTAGTTTTATTTCAACATCAACACCTGCAGGCAGGCTGATGTCCATAAGTGCTTCTATTGTCTGTGGAGTAGCATTTTCTATATCTATCAGTCTCTTGTGAATTCTCATTTCAAAGTGTTCCCTTGACTGCTCAAACTTGTGTGGTGACCTGTGGACACACCATATCTTTCTCTGGGTAGGAAGTGGAATGGGGCCTTTTATAACCCCACCACTTCTCTTAACTGTATCTATAATCTGTTTTACCGACTGGTCTAAAACTTTATGGTCAAATGCCTTTAGTTTTATTCTTATCTTTTCCTGCATCTTTTACCCTCTTACTCAATTATTTTAGTAACGACACCAGCACCAACAGTTCTACCACCTTCCCTGATTGCAAACCTCATCTGCTCCTCTATAGCTACTGGCTCCATTAA
>JALSNI010000072.1 GCA_026987075.1 Persephonella sp.
TACAGCGGAAAACAATGTCTTTACAGTTGTTGATGAGGCTTACATACACTTTTCTGACAAAAAGGATTTTGTAGGGGAAGCACTGGAAAGGGAAAATTTAGTGGTGATAAGAACAATGTCAAAGATAGGACTTGCAGGTATTAGACTGGGAGCTCTGATAGCAAGGGAAGACATAGCTACAGTAATAGACAGAATAAGACCTCCCTTTAACATCACATATCCAACAGAGGTTATAGCAAAAACTGTGCTGACTGAAGGCAAAGAAGAGATTAACAGACAGATACAGACAATCGTATCAGAAAGAAAGAGGGTAATGGAAGAAGTATCAAAAGCAGGAAACATAAAAGTCTATCCCTCTGATGCAAACTTTTTCTTAATAAAAGTTCCTGATGGAAATCTTGTTCACAGAATGCTTATAGAAGAAGGGGTTTTAGTGAGAAATATGTCCCATCTAAAAGGTCTTGAAAACTGCCTGAGGGTAAGTATAGGAAAACCTGAAGAGAATAACCAGTTTATAAAGGCAATAAAAAAGGTTGTCAGCAGTATTTAACTTTTTTTGGCTATGAAAGTGTAAACGTCAGGAAACATTTTACTGTTTTCTAAAACTGTTAAACCATTTTTTTCTAACTCTAACTTCATAATCTCAGGGAGAACAAAATTTCTTATTGATTTTGACAGATATTTATAAGCTTTGAAGTCTCCTGTTATAATTCCCCCTAAATAAGGAAGAAAGTCATATATATATTTAGCTGTAATCTTGTTCAGAAGATTTCCATTTTCCATAGGAAAAAATTCTAATATGGCTAAAATTCCATCTTTTCTCAAAACCCTGTTAAACTCAGAAAAAGCTTCTTGTCTATCAGAAAAGTTTCTGACACCAAATGATACAGTTATCAAATCAACAGAGCTGTCTTTCAGAGGCAGACTTTCTGCAATTCCTTCAATAAAAAAAACATCAGGATATCTTTTTTTTGCAATCTCCAACATTTTTTTAGCAGGGTCTATACCTATTTTTATATTAAAGTCGTCATAACAGTATTTAAAGTTCTCTCCAGTTCCACAGGCAACATCAAGAATCACACCTTTCCTGTTAGTATATTTTTCTACCAACTGACACAGATTTTTTCTCCAGCATACATCCTGCCCGAAACTGAGGATATGGTTTGCTAATATGTATCTGTCTGCAATTTTATTAAAAGTATTTACAACATTTAACAGTTTAGACCTGTCCATAGTTATATCCTTATAAATATTATTTAGTTATCAATATATATGAATTTTATTTTAATGGCAAATATCAGGGAAAATAATAACAATATGGAATTTAATAATTAATAATAAAATTTCGCAAGGAGAAAAACAATGGCAAAAGCAGTATTATTCATATTTCTTATTTTCCTAAAAGCCTACGGACAGATAGAAGAGATAGACCAAAAAATATCCAAAGCGTGGGAGTATTACGAGCAGGGCAGATTTATAAAAATGGAGAGACTCTCTAAAGAAATACTCAATCAGTCTTTAAAAATGAATTATCCCAAAGGAATAGCAGAAGGATATTATTACTTAGGAGTAGCATACTACTCTATGGGAAATATAGAAGAAGCCTTAAAATACGCCACAAAAGCTCTTGAATATTCAGAAAAATACAACAACTACAGATGGAAAGCATATGCCCATACACTTGCAGGGGAAATTCTCAGAAGTATGAAAAAATATGCAGATGCACTAAAACATTTTAAAAAAGCATTAAGATTAGCAAAAGAGCATAACAACACAAAAATGCTCCCAGCTGCCTATGCAAACATAGGAAACATATATTTTGAAACAGGAAAGTATAAAAAAGCAGCGAAGTTTTACAGCAATGGTTTAAAAATTGCAAAAGAAATAAACTTGAGAAAGTCCTACATAGCCCTTGAACATTACAACTTAGGCCTTAGTTATTACAAGCTAAAAGATTTTGATAAAGCTCTGCAACACCTGAAAGAAGCTTACAACATATACAGCAGTTTAGGAGACAAAAAGTCTTTAGCTGATTCAGCTTATTACATAGCGAAAAGTTACTACAAAAAAGGAGATTTACAGAAAGCCAAAGAGATATTAGAAAAAAACCTCCCTACTGCAAGACAGACAGGAAGGGTAGGCTCTTACACAAAACTTCTAAAAAAGATTGGAGGTTAGGTTGAAACTTTTCAGTCTAAACAGTTTAGGAAATCTTGAAGAGGCAACGTTTGTTGAAAGACCAAACAGATTTACTGCCATGTGTAGAAAAGATGGAAAAAGTATCAGATGTCATGTAGCAGATTCAGGAAGACTAAAAGAGATACTAACAGAGGGTAGAAAACTCCTTGTTGTAAAAAATCCTCCAGATTTGAAAACAGATTACAAAATCCTTGCTGCAAAAATGGAAGAAGGCTGGATACTCCTTAACACATCACTCCATTCAAAAATAGGCAGAGAGGCAATAAAAAAAGGGGTTTTGGGGTTTACTCCAAAGGAAATAAAAACAGAGGTAAAATGGGGAAACAGCAGAATTGATTATCTAATTGATAGAAAGATATTCGTTGAACTGAAAGGAAGTAATTTATTAGACAGAGAAAGATGTCTCTTTCCTGATGCACCAACAAAAAGGGGGACAAAACATCTAAAAGAACTTACAGAAATAGTTAAAAACGGCTACTCCGCTGTTATACTTATTATGGCCTTAAGGAACTGCAGATGCTTTCAGACAAACAGCAGTTTAGACCCAGAATTTTCAGAAACATTTAAAAAAGCATTAGCATCAGGGGTTAGGTTCAGAGCATTTAAGGTAAGTATTGATAGCAATTTTGATGTTATCCTTAAAGAAAATATACCTATCTGCAGGTAGATATGATAGATGAGATATTTTTTATTATGAACGTTATAGGCTTAATCTCTTTTGCTGTTGTTGGTTCATTTAAAGCATTAAGAGAAGGTTTAGACCTTTTTGGAATAACGGTTTTAGGGGTTATGACAGCTTTAGGGGGAGGTATAACAAGAGACCTTATGGTTAATCACATCCCTAATGCCCTAAAATCATTCACAGACTTTTCATTTGCTCTATTTGGAGTGTGGCTTGCTGTTGTCCTCTATCGTATATTTAAGAAGGACATAAGCAACAGATTTTTTATACTGATACCAGATGCCATAGGACTGTCAGCTTTTACAACAACAGGGGCATTGATAGCACATAATGCGGGAGTTTCATTTTTTGGTATTGTGATATTAGCAACACTGACAGGTATCGGAGGAGGAATGATAAGTGACATACTCCTTGGAAAAGTTCCTAACGTTTTAAAAGATGATTTCTATGCTTCCTGTGCCATAATAGGAGCTGTGGGATTTTACATAACTGTCAATTCTGGATTTGGTATTAGCACCGCTTCGGTAGTGTGTGCTTTACTGGTTTTAATGATTAGAATAATGGCAATACTCTATAACTGGAAGTTACCTAAATTCTCCTGAGGAAGTAAATAATGCTGTGGATTTTATTTATTATTCTGACCACTATAATCTTACTGTCAGGGAAAAATTTAGTAAAATACGGGGATATTTTAGCAGAAAAGCTCAATTTAGGAAGAACGATAGTAGGTATAGTGTTAGTTGCTTCTATAACTTCACTTCCTGAGCTAATCACAGGTATAAGTGCTGTAACATATGCAGACTCCCCAAACATTGCAGCAGGAGAAATCTACGGTAGTTGTATGTTTAATCTATTAATTCTGGCGCTTATTGATGCTTTTGTAAGAGATAAACCTATAACCACAAAAGTTCATCACGGGCTTACTATATCAGCAACATTTGGGATTATAATAATCACCTCTTCTGCTTTAGCTATATTTTTAGGAGATAAAATTCCAATGTTAGGATGGATTTCATATGCATCTTTCTTCATTACTATACTTTACATTTTTGCCATCTGGACAACCACAAATTATGAAAGAAGACTGATAGTTAGAGAAGGGAAAGACAGAACTAAGCAGTTGGAATACGACCATATTTCACTTAAAGAAACTGTAATCAAATATAGTATGAATGCTATTGTTATAGTGTTTACCTCAGCATTCCTTCCTAAAGTTGGCAAAGCTATAGCTTATGAGTATGATATGACAGAAACATTTTTTGGAACCTTTTTTATTGCCCTTTCTACCTCACTCCCAGAAATTTCTGTATCTTTAATTGCCGTAAAAATGAATATGATTACTATATCTGTTGCTAATCTATTAGGAAGTAACTTGTTCAATGTATTCATCCTTGCAATAAACGACCTCTTTTATACAAAAGGTTCTCTTTTTTCCTTTATAGACAGAGAAAACATATTTTCAGCAGGAATAGCAGTAATAATGACAGCAATTGTAATTATTGGACTTATATACAGAGCGGAAAAGAAGATGTTTTTGTTAGCATATGAATCTTTAGCCTTAATATCTGTTTATCTAACAGGTATTATTGTATTATATGTCCTTTAAGGGAGATAGCAATGATACTGAGTGAGAAAAAAATATTAGTGGGAGTAACAGGTTCTATAGCTGCATACAAAGCCTGTGAGCTTGTAAGACACTTTCAGAAAAAAGGTGCAAAAGTCAGGGTCTGTATGACTCCTTCAGCAACAGAGTTTATTGGAAGTTTAACTTTTAAGGCACTTACAGGAGAAGATGTATTAATAGACTGGAAAGACGGAAAAACAGGTTTAGAGCATATATTCTGGGCAAGATGGGCTGACAGCTTTGTTATTGCCCCTGCAACGGCAAACACGATATCAAAGGTAAGAGCAGGTATAACAGACAGCTTCCTAACATCGGTAGCTCTTGCTTATGACAAAAGCATAGTCTTTGCCCCAGCAATGAATACACAGATGTTCAGGTCTAATCAGACACAGGAAAATATCAACACTCTAAAAAAATGGGGTCATCTGTTTGTAGAGCCTTCAGAGGGAGAACTGGCATGTGGTGAAGAAGGAGAAGGTAAATTAGCAGAAATAGAATACATAGAAACTGTAATGCTAAAATCATTACTTCCCCAATATCTAAAAGGTAAAAAAGTTTTGGTAACAGCAGGAGGAACGAGGGAACACTTTGACCCTATTAGATACATATCCAACGCATCCTCTGGCCAGATGGGTTATGCTCTTGCAAAAATCGCTTATGCAATGGGTGGTGATGTAACTCTCATATCAGCACCAACAAACCTGAAAAAACCTTATGGAATAACAGTAGTAGATGTTATATCAGCAGAAGATATGTACAGGGAAGTCATCAAAAGGGCAGAAAAAGCAGATGTTGTAATAATGAATGCAGCAGTTGCAGATTTTAAACCAGAAAGTTTCAGCAGAGAAAAGCTGAAAAAATCTAAAGAGAAAACTACTATCCGTCTTAAGCCTAACCCTGACATACTTAAAAAATTGGGAGAGACGAAGAAAAAAGGTCAGATACTTATAGGATTTGCAGCAGAAAGCACAGAAGTTATTGAGAATGCAAAAGATAAACTCATCAGAAAAAATCTTGATTACATAATTGCAAATAAACTTGATGTGTTCAGCAAAAAGATACATAAAGGCTGGATTATTGACAAAAAGGGTAATATCACACAGATACCAGAAATGGACAAAGAGTCATCTGCATTCTTCATATTAGAAAAAATATTTAAGAGGTGAGAACAATGGAGTTTAAAGAGACAGACCTTCCGGGAATAGGGAAAAAATACTCAATAATCACTTCAGGAGGGGACAAGATTACAGTAATTATGCACATAACAGGTAAAAGAGAAATATTCGTATTTGAACCAGACGATTATGACGAACCCTCCTGTGATGTGGTAATGACAGAAGAAGAAGCTAATCAGCTTGGTTCTGTTCTTATGGGGGCATACTACAGACCAGAGCAGGAAAAAGAAAAGGAGGTTTTGATAGAGAACTTAGCTATTGAGTGGATAAAAGTGCCTTCTGACTCTCCTCTCGCAGGTAAAAGTATAAAGGAATCTGACATAAGAAAAAGGTCTGGTGTTACTGTTATTGCAATAATTAAACAGAATGAAACAATAGTAAATCCAAAGCCTGATGAGGTTATATCTGCAGGTGATACTGTAGTGGTTGTAGGAACAAGAGAACAGGTGGAAAACTTTATCAAGGAGTTTAATCTAAATGCATGACGCAGTTCCGTTTTTGATGTTATTTGGGTTTTTAAACCTTGCCCTTTTTATCGCAGGGCTTTTAGGGAGAGCTTTCAGATTTCCTCCAATTTTGTTTTACATATTAGCAGGTATAGTTTTAGGAAGTTTTATACATGCAGAAGAAGCTATAGAGATTTTTAGTGAGATAGGGATAGTCCTGCTGTTTTTTTATCTGGGATTAGAGTTTAATTTGCAGAGGGCTTTCTCTACAGCTAAAAAAATATGGTCTGTTGGTCTTCTTGACCTGTTTTTTAATTTCTTTTTGGTTTTTTCTCTTATGATACTTTTAGGATTTGACCTTTTTACTTCTATTTTGGCAGGTGGAGTAGCCTATGCTTCTTCCTCTGCCATCACAACAAAAATCATTGTGGACAATCACAGAATTGCAAACCCAGAAACAGAGCTCATTTTGGGACTTATGGTGTTTGAAGACATAGCAGCTCCTGTGCTATTAGCAATAATTGCTGCAATGTCAATGGGAGTAGAGCCATCTTTTATCTCTTTAAGTGTCATATTTTTGAAAATAGCTGCTGTTTTTCTTTTTTCTATATTGGTAGCTTACTACTTCAAAGACAAAATAGCTCAGTTTATAGACAAGTTTATCAATGAGGATATCTTTACTCTATTTTCCCTTGGTGGTCTCATATTTTTTGCAGGTTTCACACAGTATTTAGGTCTTTCAGAAGCCCTTGGGGCATTTTTGATGGGTATGATTGTTTCAGAATCGGGAAAATCCCACGAAATAGAAAAAACAATGTTCACAATCAGAGACCTTGCTGTTGCAATATTTTTCTTCCTGTTTGGTGCAGGGATACAGTTTGGTGGAGAGTTTTCTCAAAAAATGGTATTAGCTCTTATTTTGATGGTAATCGTATCAATAATAGGTAAATTCCTCACAGGATTTATAGGAGGTCTCATTTACGGCTTATCCAAGAGGAAAGCTCTTGAAACAGGATTTTCCATCGTAAACAGAGGAGAGTTTTCTGTTGTAATGTCAAAGTTTTCTCCATCTGTCATGATTCCATTGATAGGTGTTTACGTTTTTATTATGGCTTTTATAGGAATTTTATTTGCCCAGTATGCACCTAAACTGTCTAATCTGATAATACCTAAGAAAAAGAAGAAAAAGAAAAGGAAAATAGTAGATGAAGCCCTCATTGATTAATATATACACAGCAAAACATACAGTTATTAAAGCTATTAGAGAATACTTTGAAAATTCTGGAAGTATTGAGGTTTTTACTCCCTATTTAAATAGATACCCTAATTTAGACCCAAACATCTTTCCTGTAGAGTGTGAAATTGAAAAGTCAAATGGCAACAGATTTACAGCTTACTTACATACCTCTCCAGAGTATAACATGAAGAAAATACTTTCTATTTTAAAAAACGATATTTATCAAATATGCCATGTCTTCAGGAATTACGAAGGTTCTGACAGACACACAGTTGAGTTTATGATGCTTGAGTGGTATAGACTACAATATTCCCTTGACAAATTGATGGAGGACACAAAAAACATATTCATAGAAACAGCTGTATCTTTATTTGATAAACCTGTTATATCCTTTAAAGGAAAAGAGTATAATCTTGAAAACTGGGAAAAGATAACTGTTGATGAAGCATTTTACAGATATACAGGAATTTATCCAGATGATTTTGAAGGTCTTGTTCACTTCCTGAAAAAATCCCCAATTTATCACAGTGTAAGCAATGATTATGAAACAGTTTTTTACACAGTTTACGCATTTTATGTTGAGCCTAATTTAGGAACAGAACAGCCTACTTTCATATATGATTATCCCCCTGAATTTTCTGCCCTTGCAAAAGTTGAGAACAACAGAGGAAAAAGATTTGAAGCATACATAGGTGGATTAGAGCTTGTAAATGGATATTATGAGATAAACAATCCTATAGAACTTAAAAAAAGAATAGAAAAGGATAGAAATGAAAAAGCAAAATCAGGCAAACTGTATCCTGTTGACGAAGAATTTATAAATAGTTGCACAGATATTCCAGAATTTAGTGGTGCATCCCTTGGTATTGACAGACTTATGATGGTCTTATTAAATAAAGAAAAAATCAGCGATGTTCAGGGTTTAAGTTGGATATAGTGATAAATAAAAGGAAAAGGTTTTTTCCAAAAAAAAGATTTAAAACTTTCAAAATATGGGTTTACAACATATTAGAAAACGAAAACAGCATATACAATCAGCTTTACAACGTTTTTGCCCTGTTTTTGATTGTTACCTCAACAATAGGAATATTTATTGAACTACTCAACTTAGAAATAAAGATACCTCCAGACTTGAAACTATTTTTAGACGATTACGAAGAAGTGGTTCTGTGGTTTTTCGTAATAGAATACGTCGCAAGGTGGTGGGCTATTTCAGATTTTTCAACAGACTTTCACAGAGGATACAACAGTAAAGAATGCAGGAGCAAATTAACAAAAATATGGTGTGGAATAAAAGAAGGCCTTAAACCAAAATTACAATGGATGAAAACTCCCTACGCCATTATAGACCTCCTTGCTATTCTGCCAATAATCAGGCCACTCAGAGCAATAAGAATACTAAGAATACTTAGGATACTAAAAATAGTTCGCTATGGAACAGCAATAAAAAGTATATTTGGGGCATTAAAAGAAGAAGGATATCTTTTTGGTATCATATTTACACTCCTCTTCCTCTGGATAGTAACATTTTCCCAGCTCGTTTACATAGTAGAGTATCACTATGGTAATACTGAGATGTTTAAATCTATGTGGCACGCAATATACTGGGGAATTGTTACTATATCAACAGTAGGTTTTGGGGACATACATCCCATCTCAGATGTAGGCAGGTTTATAACTTCCATAATGATAGGTGGTGGAATTATCATAGTAGCAACTATGACAGGTGCTTTTTCAGCAGCCCTTGTGAATAGATTACTTGTCCTTAAGGAGGGAGACTTAAAAATGGAGAAGTTAGAAAAGCATATCGTTATATGCGGGTGGAACGAAACAGCAGAAGAAATAGTAGAACAGATAATCAACCTTCGCATAGACAAAGAAAAACCTGTAGTCATTGTAACAAATATCCCCAAAAAAGAGTTTGAAATAGAACTTCCCAAAGATATCTTTTACAAAAGAGGAGACTTTATTCATGAACATATCCTACTTGAAGTAGGGATAGATAAAGCAGAGCATGTGGTAATTGTTGCAGAAAGGGAAGAAGGACTGTCAGAAAGAAATATTGACGCCAGAACAGCTCTTGCAGCAATGCTTGTGAAAAATCTCAATCCAGAGGCAAATATATATGTAGAAGTGCTTTTAGATGAGGATGCAGACATTTTCACAAAAAGAATTGATATAAAAGAGATAATCATTCACGGGCAGATAATAGGGAAAATAATGTTTTCAAGCATACTAAATCCCGGTGCAACAACCCTTATGAAAAGTCTTGTTGACAAAGAAAAAGGAATACAAAAAGTAAAGTTAGAAGAGATTGGGAAATTTGAAAATTTCAGAGACCTTCTTTCCTATGCAAGACAGTATAATTACCTTCCGATAGCAATTGAGAGAGAAGGGGAAACTATTATAAATCCTCCTGACAACTTCCCTCTGGCAGGCAGTGATTATGTTTTCTTTTTACCTTCAGGAGTAGAAAGATGAAAAAAGTAATAGTAACCAGAGAAAAAACTCAAGGAAAAAAAACAGCAAAACTTTTAGAGAAGTATGGATTACAAGCTGTTTTATTTCCAACAATAAAATTCCAACAGTTAAAAGTTTCTAACCATAAAATAAAAGAGGCAGACATAATTATATTCACCAGTCAAAATGGCGTTATGTATTTTATGAAACAGTTTTCACCAGAAATACTAAAGGGAAAAGTTATTATTGCAACTGGTGAAAAAACAGGTGAAAAGTTAAGAGAATACAATATCAGAGATTATCTTTTACCGGAAAGATACGACAGCACTGGAGTAGCACAGTTAATCAAAAAAAACGAGCAGTTTAGAGGAAAAAAGATTGCTCTGATAAGACCTCTTGAAGGTGTAGACACAGCTGTCAAAATGATTGAAGACTTTGCCCAAATAGACATAATTCCTGTTTATAAAACTACAATAAACATTCCTGAAAATAAAGAAGAAATCAAGAAGATAATTCTTTCAGGAGAAATAGACTTCATAATATTCTCAAGTCCATCAACATTCATTAACTTCACGAAAATATTCCCTCAGGAATGGAAGAACCTTCTAAAAAAACTAAAGATAGGAGTAATAGGAAGAACTACAGCTCAAGCTCTTGAAGAAAAAGGCATAAACCCTGACATAATTCCTGAAAAATTTACAATGGAAGAGCTCGTAAAAAAAATCAAGCAACAAGCTGATTCCCTTTGAGAACATCAATCTCTGTTGAATACTTTACTTCAAACGCTTTCTCATCTACAAGCTTTCTAACAAAAGATGCATTTAATCTGTGTCCTCCTTTAAAGGAGTAAATGTCTCCAACTATAGGGAAGCCTAACAGATAAAGGTCTCCAATAAGGTCTAACAGTTTATGTTTAACAGGTTCATCTTCAAACCTTAACCCTTCAGGGTTAAGAACATTATCTCCCTCAAAAACAACAGCATTTTCCAGGGAACCTCCTTTTGCAAGGCCATTTCTACGGAGGTATTCCACTTCTTCTAAGAAACAGTAAGTTCTGGCAAGAGCTATGTTTTCAAAGTCTTCTTTTAAATTAGAATATGTATACTTCCTATCTCCTATAATTTTATTATTGTATTTAGCATGATAGGTTATTACAGTTGATGGAGAAGGCTTACCTATAATAAACTTGTCTTTTTCTTTAACAACAATCTCCCTGCTAAGAACGGCATACAGTTTTTCATCTTCTAAAAGTTTTATACCAGCCTCTTTTATCTTTTCAACAAACTGAATTGCACTACCGTCTAAAATAGGAATCTCATCAGCATCTACCTCTATAAATATATTATCTATTCCTGTAAAATAAAGAGCAGCCATAAGATGTTCAACAGTCTTAACCATTTTTCCATTTTTTGATAGAGTAGTAGAAAATTCAAAACCAGTTGCATATTCTACAAAAGCAGGGATTACAGTTCCGTTTTTAACAAAGTTTATACCATCGTAAGCGTTAGCAGGATACATTTTTAGGGAAACAGACTGGCCTGTATGAAGACCTATACCTTTTATCTCTATTTCCTTTTTTATTGTTCTTTGCTTTATGCAGAACATATTTCCCCTCACTATACTTGTTATTCCATATTTTTGATAAGGCAAATAATGTGCCACTTTCATTACTAAAAAATGCTATACTTTAATTAAACATATGTATGCTTTTTTGCAAAAATAATAAAAAGGTAGAAAAATGGAAGACAGCATAAACATTAGAATCAAACTCAGCAGGGTTTACAAGTTTAAAAAATTGTTAATCCAGGAATTAAACGAATTAAGAAAAGACCTCAGCACAGCTATAAAAAATATGTATGTTTCTGATTCTGTTCCTGAATCATCAGAGTTTTCAAGATTCTTTAGAGACCACGAATACATCACATTAAACAAAATCATCACTGAACACATAACCCAGCTTGAACGACCTGTTTCAGGGGAAACAGAAGAGGTTTATTTTTCAGAGGTTGAAAATCTAAAAACCACCATAGATGACATAGTATCCCACCTTTCTGAGACTGTAAGAAAAATAAACAAATACATCATAAACATATCTGGAGGCACAGAAGTAATTCCAGTAGAAAAATTTTTCATTAGATTGCGGGAAAAAATAGAAAAGAACATAGATAGAGAAATACAAAAGGAAATAAAACCAGATATAGAAAATCTAAAAGAAAAAATAAATTTTATTTACAGATATAACGGATACTCTGAAATAATGGGATTTCTCAGCAACTTTGAAAGGGAAGTTAATCTATACTTATCCCAGAAAGGCGTGGAAAAGCTAAAAAAAATTACAGAAAAGCAGAAAGAATTTTTTTTATCTGGAGTAAAAGAGTATTTAGAGAACTACATAAAAAGCAAAAGCACAAGGGAAAAAATAATAAAAGAAATAACCCAACATATTGAAGAGATTAACGTAAACAGATATACAATTCATTATTCTCTGCCAGACATTCGGAAATATTTTGCAGACATGAGTAAAGAAATGTCAAAAATTGATGTTATTATATCAAATTTAGAAAGCTCCAGATTTATAACAATTCTTATCACAGGGATTATTCTGTTTATATTAGGAATATCTTTACCTTTCAACACTATAATAAAAGAACTTATTGCAATAGCTGGATTGATTACCGCTGTTTACTCATTTATAGACTCTGCATACTTTAACAAACATTACATGAAAAAATTCGTAAAACAGGTTAGAGAAAACATAAAAGAGGAAATAATAAAAAGTTTAGACAGCTTTCATACAGTGATAAAAAACAGCATAATGAAAAACTTCCTTAAGGCTGAAAACCTTGCAATATCTGTAATAAAAAGAGAAACAAGAACTATAAAAAACTTTGAATCTTACCTGGTTAATCTGAGAAATAACGTTGAAAGACACATCATTAACATCTCTACAATAAAAAAAGAATTTGAGTATGAAATATCCGAGGAGAATTAATGATAGATGTCCAGTTTCTAAATGAGAAAGCCTCTAAATTACTTTTATTCATCAAAAAGGTAGAAAAAATAATATCTGTAGGAAAAGAAAGCTTCTTGTCTACACCAATGTATCCTGATAGAACCCAATATTATCTTATTTCTGCTTACAACGAATTAGAAGAAATAGCCTGTCACCTTCTAAAAGAGATAACAAAGGAAAAAACCAGAGGAAACTGCATAAAAAAAATAGCAGAAGAGCAGATTTTTTCAGAAAAGATAAACAGAACCTTGAAAGACTTTTCCCAATACATAACAGATATTATGGAAAACAGATACAGCTATACACCTGAAGAGCTGTATATAACAGCAAAAGGAATAGTTGACACTCTAAAGGAAAGATTTATAAAGGAGCTTGCCAGCGTCATAAAGGAAATCAGAGAGAAAGAGCCAAAACTAACAATACCTGTAAACATTAAGAAAGTTCAGACTCATGCAAAAGCTGTCAAATCTGCTGTCAGAAAAATATCAAACTTCATAAATTTTTCTGAAGAAGAGTTCTCAAAAACACCTCTTTTTATAGATAGGGCAAGATACTTTGCTGTTGTCCTGATTGACAGCAGTCTGTGGATATGTAGACACATACTCAGAAAATCTGGCAAAAAGCCTCAGAAAGAATGCTTTAAACAGCTTTCGGAAGAAGGAATAATATCAGAAGAAACAGCAAAACACATATCACAGATTACACAGTTTAGAGATATCTTTGCTGACCCTTCAAAAGATTTTGATCCAAAAAAGCTGTATCAACTGCTAAAGCAAAATGTCCCCTATTTCCTGAATTTTTTAAGTGAAATATCACGATACCTTGTTAAAGGCAAAAGGTCTGGAGCTTAAAAGCTTCTGCGTGTAAGGGTGTTTTGGAGAGTCAAAGATAGTAAACACATCCCCTTCTTCAACAATTTCTCCTTTATATATAACAAATACTCTGTCTGCAACTTCTGCAACAACCCCAAGGTCATGGGTAATTAGCAGTATTGATAACCCCATATTTTCTTTTAATTCCTTAAAAAGTTTTAATATCTGAGCTGAAACTGTCACGTCAAGTGCTGTTGTAGGCTCATCAGCAAGTAAAAGTGCAGGACTGTTTACTATTCCTGAGGCTATAACAACTCGCTGTTTCAGCCCCCCTGAAAGCTCATGCGGATACTGATAAAAGCGCCTTTCAGCTTCTGGTATTCTTGCTTCCTCCATCGCCTTTAATGCAATTGCTTTTGCCTCTTCTTTTGTAACCTTTTTATGTGCCATTACAGTTTCTACTATTTGCTGACCTACAGTCAAAAGAGGATTCAGAACAGCTGATGGTTCTTGAAACACCATAGATATAAGGTTTCCCCTAATCTTTCTTTTATCTTTCTCTTGAAGAGAGAGAAGATTTATCCGCTTTTCATTATGGTAAAAAAAGATTTCACCTGAAACATTTGCATATTTAGGAAGTAAGCCCATTATAGAAAGACAGGTAACACTTTTTCCTGAACCTGATTCACCAACAAGAGCTACAATTTCCCCTCTGTTTATTTCAAGAGATATTCCTTTCAGGGCATCTATAGTTTTATCCTCTATCCGAAAAGAAACTTTCAGATTTTCTATAAAAAGGACGGGTTTACCGTCCTTCATTTTATTGCTCATTTTAATGCGTCTAACACTTTATTTATCTGGTCTGCAGTCATCCATCCAGAAATCATTATACCGTGGGGGAATATAAGGGTTGGAGTTCCTCCTATGCCAAACTCACTTCCAAAGGCAAAATGCTCTTGAATGGCTTTCTTTCCTTCTTCACACTCTTTTCCTAACTCTTCTAACTTTCTACTATTTCCACCTCTCACAGCTTTAAAACTTTCGTCTAAAATCTCTTTCTTTTTTGTATGGGATTTTTCACACACAATTCTTTGAACTATTTTTCCAGCATGCTTGTGGAAAGGTAATGGGAAAAGTATTATCTCAAACTTTACATCATTTCTATTTTTTAAAACCTTTTGCATCTCTGTATCAAACTTTGCACAGAAAGGACATTCAGGGTCAGTAACCACATACACAGTCAGTTTTGCTGCCGGATTACCATAGGCAAAAAGGTATTTTTTAGGAATTTTGTTAACATCAACTATCTTGATGTCTGTAAATCTTTCACCAAGAGCTTTTTTCAGTTTTTCAACCTTTTTTTTGCCTAATATCTTTTCTAACTCAGCTAATTTTTTTTCTGTCGCCTCTTTAGCAAGCTCCCTTGCCCTTTCCCTGGTTAGGCTTTTTTTTGCTTTCAGGTCTATCACTTCTCCTGTAATAAGAAAATTGAGGGAACAGTCAATGTAAACAGGGATTTTTCTTCCCCTTGCTTCAATAACAACCTCAAAAAGGTCTTTTACTGGAGACTTTCTAACAGATATTACTTTTGCACCACCTAAAACAGGCTCAAGAACTCCTTTAACTTTTTTAACGGTAATATCTTTTTCTGAAAGACACTGGTAAGAAAAAGATGGAGTTAACAGAACAAAAACAGCCATAAAAACAGATATAAATACTCTCATAAGAACCTCCCGTTATTAATTTCTTACTTATAGTATAATATTTCTGTGAATATTTTGTGACTTTATCTGGAGGAGTAATGAAAGTAGCTATCGGCAGTGACCACGCAGGTTATCACTATAAAGAAATCGTAAAAAAACATTTAGAAGAAAAAGGATTTAAAATCATTGATAAAGGAACACATTCAGAAGAAAGTGTTGATTACCCTATATTTGGTGAAGCTGTTGGAAAATCTGTTGCATCAGGTGAAGCAGATAAAGGAATAGTAATATGTGGAACAGGAATAGGTATTTCTATTTCTGCAAACAAAATCAAAGGAGTTAGAGCAGCCCTGTGCACTAACGAATACATGGCAAGAATGGCAAGAAAACATAACGATGCCAATGTCCTTGCATTTGGTGCAAGAGTTTTAGGGATAGATGTTGTCTTGGGAATTGTTGATGAGTTCTTCAGAACAGAGTTTGAAGGGGGAAGACACGAAAGAAGGGTGAAATTGATATCAAAAATTGAGAAAGAAAATCTTTAGGAGGTCTGCTCATTGTTAGAACATGTGAAAGCTGTTGACCCAGAGATATTTAAATCTCTATCACTGGAATTTAAAAGACAACAGGAACACCTTGAGATGATAGCATCTGAAAACTACACATCCTATGCCGTTATGGAAGTTCAAGGCTCTGTTCTTACCAATAAATATGCAGAGGGTCTTCCTCACAAAAGGTATTACGGTGGATGTGAGTATGTAGATATAGCTGAAGACCTTGCAATAGAAAGGGTGAAAAAGATATTCGGAGCAGAACACGCTAACGTCCAACCCCATTCAGGTTCCCAGGCAAATCAGGCTGTATTTTTTTCACAGCTAAAGCCGGGAGATACTATACTTGGAATGAGTCTTGCCCACGGTGGGCACCTCACCCACGGAGCAAAAGTCAACCTATCAGGAATTGTTTTTAACTCTGTTCAATATGGAGTAAATCCTGAAACAGAGCTTATAGACTATGACGAAGTCTACAGGTTGGCAAAAGAGCACAAACCTAAGATGATAGTAGCAGGAGCATCTGCATACTCACGGATTATTCACTGGGACAAATTCAAAGAAATAGCTGATGAGGTTGGAGCTCTACTTATGGTTGACATGGCACATTACGCAGGGCTTATAGCAGGTGAAGCATATCCATCGCCTGTTCCATATGCAGACTTTGTAACGTCAACAACCCATAAGACCTTAAGAGGTCCAAGAGGTGGATTCATCCTGTGCAGAGAAAAATACAGCAAAGATATAGATAAATGGGTTTTCCCAAGACTTCAAGGTGGACCCCTTATGCACGTGATAGCAGCAAAAGCTGTTGCATTCAAAGAAGCTATGTCTCCCCAGTTCAAGGAGTATGCACAGCAGACAGTAAAAAATGCAAAAGCTTTAGCAGAAGAGCTGAAAGGAGAAGGATTGAGAATTGTCTCCGGCGGAACAGACTCCCACATAGTTTTAGTTGATTTAAGACCATTAGGTGTAAAAGGAAATCAGGCTGAAGAAGCTTTAGGCAAAGCAAACATCACTGTAAACAAAAATGCAATACCCTTTGACCCTGAAAAACCAATGGTAACTTCAGGGATAAGGCTGGGAACCGCAGCACTCACAACAAGAGGAATGAAGGAAGATGACATGAGAAGAATAGCAAAAAATATTGTCAGGGTTTTAAAGAATATAGACGATGAAAAGGTTATTCAACAAGTAAAAGAAGACGTTTTATCCCTCTGTTCATCGTATCCCCTTTATCCAGAGTGGACTAAAGATTATTTAGGATAAAAGATGAAGCCACTACCTTTTTACAGAAGAATAAACATATTTACAAAGGCCAGCAACGAAGCAAGGGAATTTTCAAGAAGGCTGAAAAACTGGTTAAACAGTTATGCAATAGAATCTGAAGTTTTTGAAAACTTAGCTGAGCTTGAACACGAAAACAACATGAAAAATTCTGACCTTCTTATTGTTGTTGGGGGAGATGGTTCTCTCCTCATAGCTACAAGAAGGGTTGCAAAATTTAAGTTGCCAGTTTTAGGTATTAACTTAGGAAGATTAGGCTTCCTTACAGAGCTAAACGCAGATGAAGCATTTGAAAAGTTAGAAGAAATACTTTCTAAACCCCTCTGCCTTTCCCGTAGGATGATGCTCAGGGCTTCTCTTATAAGAAATGGGAAAAAAATTTTAGAAGCTGACGTTTTAAACGACGTTGTAGTGAATAAAGCAATCCTTGCAAGGATTGTTGACGTTGCTGTTTATCAGGGTGATACCTACATCACCACATACAACGGAGATGGCATAATAATAGCCACACCAAACGGCTCTACGGCATATGCTCTTTCTGCAGGTGGCCCTATTGTATATCCAATGATGGAGATATTTTTGGTAGTTCCCATATGTCCTCACACACTAACAGACAGACCTCTTATTCTACCTCCATTTGAGCCTATAACCATAGAATTAGTCGCTGAAGAAAAAGACGCGTGGCTGACCCTTGACGGACAGGAAGGAACACAGCTCCAGTATGGAGACAAAATCATTGTAAGACAGTCTCCCCATTATGCTTACCTTGTAAGAACCCCTAACAAAAATTATTTTGATATCTTAAGGGAAAAGTTAGACTGGAAGTAATATGTATAGGATAGGAACAGGATTTGACATACATAGACTTGTAAAAGGTAGAAAGTTAGTTATCGGAGGTATAGAAATACCTTCAGAAAAAGGATTTTTAGCCCATTCTGACGGGGACATATTCTTTCACGCTCTGACAGATGCACTTCTTGGAGCAGTAGGATACGGAGATATAGGACAGTTGTTTCCTGACACAGAGAAACAATGGAAAAATAAAGAAAGTAAAATCTTTCTTCAAGAGGCAAACAAAATAGTAAAACAAAAAGGATACTCTATCGTTAATATTGACAGCTATGTGATCCTCCAACACACAAAAATACTTCCTTACAGGGAAAAAATCATAAAAAACACTGCAAAGATACTTAATATAAAAGAAAACCAGATATTTATAAAAGGTAAGAGCTACGAAAATGTTGGTGAGATTGGAAAAGGGGAAGCAGGATTTGCCCACGTTGTCGTTTTATTAAAAAAGGAGGAAATCAGATGAAAAATATACAGTTAAAAACAACTATTCAACAGGTTCTCAGAAAATATCCCTTTGCTCAAAGATTCTTTAACAGTAAAAATATGTATTGCAACATCTGCGCCTGTAAAAAACACGAGACAATTTTTCAGGCAGCAGTAAATTATGGTCACGACCCCCAGCAATTTTTAGACGAGTTAAAGGAATTTATTTTAGAACATGAAAAAACTAAAGCAAGCAAAAGCAGTAATAAATAAAGTAAAAACTTACGACGACATACTTTTGTCCAGAACAACAGGTCTTTCTGAAACACTATCACAACTTCTTGCTGATTTTCTTCCTGAAAGTCTCGTTGAAGACATAAAACAGATAGACTTCCTCACTCCTCAAAAAAAGAGAGCTTTTTTACATTACTTAACAAAGGTTATAGAACAGATAGAAAGGAACACACCAAAAAAAAAGAAAGAAAAACCTACTCCAAAACTTAAAATCCACGACTTTTTTTCTATAAAAATAGAAGATTTGAAAATTTTAAAACCAATAGAGAAAAGAGCATTTAAAAAAGTTGGTGTAAAAAATTTATACGAAGCTCTGTTCTTTTTCCCTTACAGATATGAAGATAAAAGGTTAAAAAAACTGTCCGCCGTAAAAAATGGAGAGTATGGGCTGTTCAGATTAGAAGTTATAGAAACAAAAAAGATAAACAGAGGAAAACTCAAGGTTCAGGTTGTCTTAAAAGAGGGAAAACATTTACTTAATGCGTATTTTGTTCATGATAAACCTTATCTTTTTTCTTTTTTTAGAAAGGGAAAGGAGGTTCTTCTGTATGGCAGAGTTTCTGTTTACGGAAAGGAAAAATCTATTGTCCAGCCAGAGATTTACAACAGCTTTGACGAGATAATATTAGATAGAATAGTTCCCGTTTATTCCCTTAGAGGAGATTCCTCAGTAAAAATTACTTCTCAAACAATAAATCATTTACGAAGGGGAATGTTTAAAATACTAAAAAGTTATCTTCCATATTTTCCAGAGTACCTTCCAGAAAACTTAAAAGAAAAATATAAACTTCCAGACATTACAAAAGCTCTTAAAAATATCCACTTTCCAGAGAAAAATGAAAATATAGAAAAGTTAGAACACTTTGAGACGAGACCTCAACTCAGGCTTATATTTGACGAGCTGTTTATCTTAGAGCTTGCACAGGCATATAGAAAAAGTCTTATAAAATCTAATCCTGCTCAGCCTATAAAAACAGAAAAAGACTTTATACAGAAATTTGAAAAATTTCTTCCTTTCAGTCTGACAGAAGACCAAAAAAAAGCTCTCAAGGAAATTCTTTTAGACATGTCCAAAGCTTCTCCGATGAACAGAATGGTTCAGGGAGATGTTGGTAGCGGAAAAACAGTAGTTGCTATAGGTTCGGCTCTTGCAGTAGCTCAAAACAATTTTCAGGTAGCCGTAATGGCACCTACAGAAATATTAGCAAAACAACATTATCAAAACTTCAGAAACATACTGTCTAAAACAGGTATAGATATTGACCTGCTTATAGGAAGCACTCCTGCAAAGGAGAAAAAAAATATATACAAAAGGATAGAAACAGGAAAGACAAAAATAGTTATTGGAACACACGCCCTTATTCAGGAGGAAGTGAAATTTAAAAATCTTACCCTTGTAATAGTAGACGAACAGCACAGATTTGGCGTGGAACAGAGAAAGGCATTGATAGAAAAATCTAAAAAAGTCCCCCATGTTTTAGTCATGACAGCAACACCTATACCGAGAACATTATCTATAGCCCTTTATGGAGACCTTGACGTTTCAATAATAAAACAGCTTCCAGCTGGTAGAAAACCTGTTGAAACTGTTATTTACTATGAAGATGAAAGAGAAAATATGTTAGAAAGGATAAGAGAAGAACTGGAAAAAGGAAGGCAGGTATTTGTTGTGTATCCTCTGATTGAAGAATCAGAAAAAACTGATATGAAATCTGTTGAAGAAGGATTTAAGCACTGGCAGGAAGCCTTCCCTGACAAAAAAGTTGTTCTGCTGCACGGAAAAATGCCTCAAGAAGACAAAGATAAGATAATGAAACAGTTTAAAGAACAAAAGGCCGACATCTTGGTTTCCACTACTGTTATTGAAGTAGGGATAGATATTCCTAATGCAACAGTAATGGTAATAGAAGATGCCCATAGATTTGGACTTTCTCAGATTCATCAGCTAAGAGGTAGAGTCGGTAGGGGAAAACACGGCGGTTACTGCTTTTTAATAGTGCCATCAAGATTTAAAAGAAAAGAAGAAGAACCAGAAAAAGAAAAAAGCAGACTCAGAACCTTAGAGAGGCTAAAAATCCTTGTTAAAACCTCAGACGGCTTTAAAATTGCAGAAGCAGACCTGGAAATGAGAGGAGGTGGAGACATTGTAGGAACTGCCCAGTCAGGAAAGTTTACCTTCAGTATAGCTGACTTTACAAGACCAAAAGATAGAATTATCCTTGAATATGCAAAAAAAGAAGCGGAAAATTTAATAAAGGATGACCCCCGTTTAGAGAATCATCCTCCGTTAAAAGAGCTAATGATGGCAAAGTATAGGGACAGGTTTAACTTAATTAACATCGCTTAACTCTTCAGGTTCAATCAGACTTCCTACATACTCTCCTTCAACATAGTCAAACCCCACTTCTTTTACAAACTCATAAATGTCTTTTCTGTCAACATCTGCAGCTATTGTTTTTATTCCAAACTCTTTTCCTATTGTCACAATACCCCTTAAAACTCTTTCCCTTTTAGGAGAATGCATAGATGTTCTTATAAAAAACCCTCCTACTCTTAGATAACTAAACAGTTCGTGTTCTATCATCCTTACAAGACTTTTTATAGGCAAATTACCTGTTCCAAAGCTGTCAATACCAAACTTCAGGTTATAGGAATCTTTCAGCTCTAAAATGTTAGAAAAGTTATTTATATATGTGTTTTCAGAAATCATGAAAACTGTTTTGTCCTTTATATACATCACATCTTTAGAAAGCTGGTCGTCAGGAAGATTTGCTATTTTATCAAGTGTTGACTGCCTGAGCTTTGCAAAAATTGTTTTATCTGTTTTCTGATATATCCTTTTCTTTATAAATTCTACAACTTTTTGGTCGACAATTCTGAATATATTTTCTAAATACAGATTATCCAGTGAAGAACACACATACTTCTCTGCCAGCTTTCCAAAACCGCACACAACCATATAACCTTCTACAGAAGACATATCCACATCTTTTACAGGTCTGAGCATAGGGTGAAACTTACCTTTTTTAATCTCATCCTTAATCTTTTTCTCTATTTCTACAGCTTTTCTGTATATGGAAGGCTGGTCTTTCAGAATAATAAAACTCCTTTTTCCGGTGTCCTTTAGATGAGATATCATATCTTCCATCTGCATAAGTATCTTTTCTATTTCTTCAGTGTCCTTTTTAGAAATCTTTCTCACTACAAAGAATATCTTAGGAACGAAGAAACCTTCGTCATCGGGAGTTGTTATCCTGACAGATTTAATAAAGTTAAGGAACTTTTTCAAAAGTGTTCTGTTGACAGCATTGTCTTTTATGAGCAATCCAAATCTACTTCCACCAATCTTTCCAAACAGATAATTAACTCCAAGCTCATCAAGCCTCTCCCTTAACATTTTTGAAAACTCTTTTAGTAATTTACTTCCAAATTCATAACCGTAAAGCTCATTAGCATAGGAGAGATTTGTTATTTCAATGGAAATTAACGTGTAAGAGTCATTCTCTAATTCTGATAGGCTTTTCTTCACCTCTTCTAAAAATCTTCTTTTCTTCATAAGACCTGTGATAACGTCAAACTCGTATATCTCTTTAAGCTTTCTGTAAGCCTCCTCTAACTCTTCATTCTTCTTTTTTAGCTCTTCCTGAACTTTTATAAACTCAGTGATATCTCTGGAAATACCTAATATAGCTATGATTTTCTCATTTTTGTCGTAAATTGGAGTTTTTATCACATCAAATATAATCTCCCTACCATCTTTGCTTTTTACTGTTTCTATAGAGTGAGATGAAGTTTTACTTTCCAAAGCTTTCATATCTGAATATATACACTCTTTTGCAACTTCTGGAGGAAGAACTTCAATATCACTTTTGCCAATAATTTCCTCTTTCTTTATACCAAAGAGGTCTGCAAATGCTTGATTTACATAAATAATTTTTAGGTTTAGGTCTTTAATCCATATAGGGTCTGGAGTGGTATCAAGCACCTTGGTAAAGAGAATCTGGAGCTTTTCTTTCCACTCTTCACTGAGCCAGTCAATATTCTTGTAAATTTCATCTTTAAAAACATTTTCCTCCAGATAAAGAGCTTCCTCCAACAGTTTACTAATCAGTTTTGATACAGAATAAGCTTTCTCTGTAGAAAGCTGTTTAATCTTTGACAGTAATTCCCTATCAATTGCTATACTTAGCACAGTCTTTTTTGCAGCCATTTGCCTCCCCGCTTATTAAAAATGATAATTATTAACAATCTAATAAAAATTATACAACAATTATTTTAAATTGAAAATATGTTATTGTATATTTGATAAAAAAGAATTAATATTAGTAATGAATCACAGTTTAGTGGGGGAATATGTTTAGATTACTATTCGGAATTATTATTTTTATTACTATAATATTAATAAACATATTCGTATATGGTTTAGGAGAGATTAGTTACTCTCAGACTATTCCAAACTTTATTTTTGGAATAATTGTTACACTGTTCTTTAGTTTTTCAGAAAAGTTAAAAAATCTGAGCTCTGTTTACAGTAAACTAAATACTGGTCTTCTTTTAGTTATAATAAGTCAGGGAAATTTAACCGCTTTTTTTATTTCTAATCAGCCACTTTATCTGTTAATGTTTTCTGAAATTTTTATTAAGCTACCGGGCATTATACTTGTTTTATCAGGCTTTTACAACTGGATTAAAGTCAAGGAAACAAGAGAAAAAATCCTGCAAGAACAGGAAGAAAAGTGGAAAGCAATAGTAGAAGGAATAAAGGATATAATACTTATTATTCAAGACAACAAAATAAAATACATAAGCCCAAAAGTTAAAGATATTCTCGGCTATAATCCAGAAGAATTTGTAGGGAAATACGCAGGATACCTCATACCCCAGAAAACATTAACAAATTTAGTTAGTGATATCGTTCAAAAAAACTCTCGCAAATCTTTGCACATAAATATTCCCTCAAAAACTGGAGAAAAGAAAATCTTTGAAATTATTCCTTCTATAATCAGCTTTGAAGGAAAACCATCTCTTTTGTGTATACTTCGAGATGTTACGATAGCATTTAAAAAAGAAAATGAGCTAATCAAAATTAAAGAACGGTTAGAAGAGTTAAAGGAAAAACTGTATGAAACCCAGAAGTTAGCAAACGTAGGTTACTGGGAACTTAGCTTTTCAGACATGAAGTTTCATGTATCTGAAGAAGCACTAAAAAT
>JALSNI010000073.1 GCA_026987075.1 Persephonella sp.
GAGTTTACAGCATCGTAAACCACTGCTGCCGGGTCAGCCCCCTGTGAATGTTTAACAATCCGTGCTCCAGACCTTTCTGCCCACACTTCAAGCTGGTCTATTGCTGCAGCCCTGAATGTATCAGCTGCTGCTAAAACGACAGATTTACCATCATTTTTTAACTGGGCTGCAAGTTTTCCAACAGTTGTCGTCTTTCCACTGCCGTTGATTCCTAAAAACAGAATAACTGCAGGCTTTTCATCTCCGAGATAGAGAGGGGATTCACATTCTTTGAGGATTTCTAACAGCTTTTCTTTTAGAAGTTCTTTTAACTGCTCCCCATCTTTCAGTTTTCTCTTCTTACTCTCTTTCCTTAAAAAATCAATAATCTCCTCTGTTGCCTCAACTCCAACATCTGCCTTTAAAAGCACCATTTCTATGTCTTCAAACAGCTCCTCGTCTATACTTCTTCCAAAGGATATGGAACTGAATGTATCAACAAACTGCTTTTTTGTTTTTTGAAGTCCTGACTTTAGTCTATCCAACATAGACTTGAACATTTAGCTCTCCTCATTTAAATTTAGTAGTAGAATATTTTATCACTAAACGCAGATGGGATATTAACCGATAAGAAGAATAAAAAGGAGGGTGTAATGAGAGTTTTTCTTGGCATTGTTTTTTCTATTTTTATATCTGTGGTTTCCTATGCTGAAACAACTACTACAGAGCTGTTAGATGAAGCTCAAAACTCTTTAAAGGCAGCATTTGAAAGTGGCTGTCCTTCTATTACTCCTTATGAGTATTATAAAGCGGAAACTTATTATCGTATTGCAGTAGAAGAAACATCAAAACTGAATACAAAAGCTGGTGATGCTGCAGCGGTAAAAGCTATAGAGTGGGCTCTAAAAGCTATGTCTAAAAGATATGGGGAGGAATAAAAGATGAAAAAGATTATTGGAGCTGTTTTTGTGTCAGGACTGATATTTTCTAACTTTGCTGCTCAAGAAAAAGTAAATTTATTTGAAAAACAGCTTAGACAGGATATAAAGGCTTTAAACGAAAGTATAGAAAAGTTATATAAGCTTCACGTTAGAGAGTGTGCACCTCAGGATATTGCAAAGGCAGAGGCTTACATAGATGCGATTGACGGTCTGAGTTATATAAATCCAGATACAGGAGAGATTGTGAAGGTTCAGGTTAAGACAATTGACAAAATTATTTACAAAAATAAAGCAAAGAAATATATATCTGTTGCAAGGGAAAAAGTATATTCTGACCAGGATGGAGACGGAATTCCCTGTTATCAGGAAATAGAGCAGGGAACAAATCCCTTTGTCTCAGAAAAGAAGGTTTCTTCTGCTAAAACCACTGAAGGAAAAAGTGAACATGCAGTCTCTCCAAAGGTGGAAAAGACCGGATATAAGCCTTTGAAGTTACATGCAAGAATTCATTTTGATTTTGATAAGTTTAACATAAAGAGAGACTATCTTCCTTACCTGAACGTTATAACCAGATATCTTAAAGCCCACAAAAACCTGAAGATAAAAATTGTGGGGTATACAGACTCTATCGGAAGTAAAGAGTATAACGACAGATTGGCAAGAAAAAGAGCTGAAGCTATTAAAAAATATCTTATTGACCACGGTATATCTCCAGACAGAATAGAAATAATTGGAAAAGGTAAAGAAGATTATCTGTTTGATAATAATACATCCCTCAATAGATTTACTAACAGAAGGGCAGAATTTTTTGTTATGGAACCTACAGAAAACAGGTGATTTGATGTGGCTACAGGGAGAACCCACGATATAGTAAATCTATCCTTTCTTCCTGTAGCTGTATACTATCTTCAGCCGGAAAGTTTTTCAGGTTTTATTTCAGGATACCTTGTGGGGACATTTCTTATAACACCAGATAATGACATATACCACTCAAAACCAAACAGAAGATGGAAATTTTTTAGATTTTTGTGGTATCCATACACAAAACTATTTTCCCATAGAGGAGTTTCCCATTTACCGATTATAGGTTCTTTTATAAAGCTCATTTATCTTTTTATTGTTCTTTCTATATTTGCTACTTTCTTAATATCTATTATGCATTTTTTTTGGGGTGTATCTGTTATGGAAAATTTGAAAAATATAGGAAAGGAGGAAATTTTCTACATAATTAAAAATCCATTTGTAGTATCATTTCTTATAGGTTTAGTTTTGGCTGAAATTGTTCACATTATTACAGACGTTGTTTATTCTTCTATTAAGAAGGTTTTAAGGTGAGTTATGAGATTTAAATCTATTCCTTTATTTAAGATATTTGGTATTCAAGTTAATTTAGATTTTAGCTGGTTTATTGTTTTTTTTCTTATATCTTTTACTCTTGCAGAATACTTTTATCCGCACTACTATCCTGGCCACAGTTTCTTAGTTTACTGGCTTGTAGGAGGAATATCAGCAATTTTACTTTTTGCTTCTGTTTTACTTCACGAACTTTCCCACTCTCTTGTGGCTATTCACTTTGGTATTCCTGTTAGGGAGATAGACCTGTTTATATTTGGGGGTGTTGCAATGATAGAGGAGGAAGCTCCCAGCCCGAAAGTTGAGTTTCTGGTAGCTATAGCTGGACCTGTATGTAGTTTCTTTTTATCTTTTGTGTTTTTTATTATCGCTTTTTTTTATCCTCAAGATGACCTGTTCAACGGCATCATAAATTATCTTATGCTTGTTAACTTTGCCCTTGCTGTCTTTAATCTTGTTCCAGCATTTCCCCTTGATGGTGGAAGAATACTCAGGTCTGTGATATGGGCAAAGAAAGATTTACTTACTGCTACAAAGATAAGTAGCTGGACAGGAACGGCATTTGCCTACATTTTGATGCTTTTTGGTATTTTGTCCCTGATTCAAGGAAGTCTGATAAGTGCTATGTGGTATGGTCTTCTTGGTCTTTTTTTAAGAAATGCTTCTAAGATGAGTTATGAGCAGACAAAACTGTCTCTTATTCTCTCAAAATTTCGCGTGGAACAGTTTATGCATACTGTTAAACCTGTCCTTCCTGATGAGACTATTTCTGAATTTATGATCTCCCACTATCCTGTTTACAAAACTAACAGTTTTCCTGTTATAGGAGATGATGGGAGAATATATGAGGTTAACATATCTGACATCCAGAGTGTCCCCCAAAGCAAGTGGAACTTTATCAGAGTTTTAGACCTGTCCCATCCTATTGAAGTTTTCGTAAGCCCTTACGATACCCTTTTGAAAGCATTGAAGTTGATGAACAGGTATCAGGTGAATGAATTACCTGTTGTCTATGGAAACACGGTTTTAGGCATAATAAAAAGAGATGTTATTGAAGCCTTAATAGAGAGATATTATCTACAGGAAAAAATGCAGGAGAATTAAAATAGAATGAAAGCTTTTATCTTGATTACAGGCTCAGAATTTGTTTTAGGTTTAAAACAGGAAAAAAACTCCTTGTTTATAGCAAAAGAGTTGTTTAAAAGGGGTGTTGAAATAACAGGTATATCTATCGTTCCTGACGATTTGTACAAGATACAGTTTTTCCTGAAGGTTGGTTTAGACAAGGCAGATTTTGTAGTTGTTTCTGGTGGAATGGGACCAACAGAAGACGACCTGACGAGAGAAGCAATATCTGAAGCTATAGGAGTTCCCCTTATTTTTGATGAAAAATGGCTTACAAGGATAAAACAAACCTTAAAGGAGCAAGGAAGGGAGATAACAGAAAGTATAAAGAAAATGGCAAAAATTCCCTATGGGGCAAGAGTTATAGAAAATCCCGTTGGAAAGGCTGCAGGTTTTATAAAAGTTTTAGATGATGTAAACAAAGCAGTTATTGCTGTTCCTGGTGTTCCTTCTGAAATGAAAGCGATGATATTAAAAGCTTTTGAAATAATGGGTTTGAAAGAAAAAAAACATTTTGTTCACCTGTTTAGGACTTTTGGTAAACCAGAGGCTGAGATAGGAGAACTGTTGCAGGACATTGACGATATAGTGTTTAACAGCTCTCCAAAGGGTGTTGACATTTTTGTTAAAGATAAAAATGAACTGTTTTTAGAAAATAAAGTGAAGGTAGTAAGGGAAAGATTAGGAGAGATTATATATACAGAAGATGAGAGGGAAATGGAGGAGATAGTAGGAACTCTTTTAAAAAAACACAGGAAGACTATTTCTACTGCTGAATCCTCAACAGGAGGATTGATATCAGCAAGGATAGTTAATGTTCCCGGGTCCTCTGAATACTTTATGGGAGGTATTGTTTCTTACTCAAATGAGGTAAAGATTAACCTTCTTGGAGTAAACAGGAAAGATATAGAAAGTTATGGAGCAGTTAGTAAACCTGTTGCAGAGCAGATGGCACAGGGAGTCAGAAAACTTCTCAAAACAGACATTGCTGTGTCAGATACAGGTATTGCGGGACCTACAGGGGAAACTTCAGAGAAACCCCTTGGCCTCCACTATGTTGGATACAGTGATGGTAGGAATCCTCCAGAGGTTCACAGGGTTATATTCAAAGGGGACAGAAACGATGTTAGACTTGCTGTATCCCAGTATGCTCTTAACCTGATTCGTCTAAACCTCAGGTAGCATTATCTCAACTCTGTTTCTTCCCTTCTCTTTTGCAAGGTAGAGAGCTTCGTCTGCTCTATGAACTATGCTGTCTGTTGTATCTTCTGGCACTGCTTCTGTAACGCCAAAGCTTGCAGTTACTTTTCCCACAGTGTCAAAGTTATACTCTTCTATAGCATTTCTCAGTTTTTCTGCTAAGATTTTTGTTCCGTTTATGTCTGTTTCAGGGGCTATGATGACAAACTCCTCTCCACCCCATCGTGCAAATATGTCTGTGTTTCTTATGTTGTTTTTGACGATGTTTGCCACTGTTTTCAGGACATAATCGCCAACCTGATGCCCATAAGTGTCATTTATCTTTTTAAAATGGTCTATATCAAATATAATCAAACCGAGGGGTCTGTTGTATCTTTTTACTTTTTTAAGCTCAGCTTCTAAAAGCTGGTTAAATTTGCCTTTGTTGTATATTCCAGTTAAGGTATCTATTTCCGATAGTATTCTAAATTTCTCACTTCTTGTTCTAATGTTTATAAGGAAGGAAAGCATTGCAAACAGAGCAATTTCAACGCTTATATACATAACTATGAATGTATCATTAAATAATTTAACAGTGTTGTCTAACTCATAATACACTAAATATCCTATCTTTTTCCCTGTCATATCTGTTATTACAATGAAAGATACAACATACTCATTACCACCAACTTCCACATCAACAGCAAAGTTTCTCATTTTTTTTATTTTTTCTTCTGCTTTTTCTTTAAGTTTCATATTTATTTTAGATAAAACTTCTACAGGAATCTGATAATTTCTGATGTTACCTGTCTCATAAAAGAAGTCTGGGCTGATTTCACTCTGAACGTAACTTTTTCTATCTGTTGAAATTTTGCTTTCTAATACATCTTTATGAATAAGAAACATATATTCACCTTTGAATATTCTCCTTAACTGGTCTTTAATAGCTTCATAAGAAATAATGATTTCAACACTTCCAATCAAAAGGTTGTTGTAGTAAAGTTCATTAATAAATTTAAAACCTCCTATTATTTCTTTTGGTGGTTGGCTGAACAGGGATATTTTACTTTTTTCTTTAGGTTTTTGTTTTTTTTGAAAACTCAGTAAAATCTTTCCTTCTGGGGTTTTTATCTGAAGATAAGTTATCTGATATTTTTTCATATCCTGGTAAAGGGGAAGTAATTTTCTGTAAGCTAATTGTGCATATTTACCAGATTTATCTTTAGAAGCTTTGTATAGAAGTTTGAGAATTTCTTTATCATAAAAATATCTTCTATCTATGAAGTCAATAAGCATTTTATAGCCGTTAAGCATAGCTTTGAATTCAGCAGCAGCTTTTACAATTTTTTGATTTAGATAAATCTGTTTACTCTGATTTTTTTTGCTGTCAAATATAAGCCATATAAGTATTGATAAAAATATGAAACTGAATATATAAATGAGAGCAGACTTTTTTATTTTGGCATCCATAAAGATAGGTTATAGTATATATACTACATTAGTCAACAAAAAGAGGTGAGTTTATGGAAAAAAAACTGTGGGGTGGCAGATTTTCTGAAGGAACAGATCAGTTTGTTGAGGAGTTTACAGAAAGTGTCTCCTTTGATAAGGAACTTGCCCTTTACGACATAAAGGGAAGTATTGCCCATGCAAGGATGCTGGGGAAACAGGGGATAATTCCTGAGGAAGATGCCCAGAAAATAATAAAAGGACTTGAAGAGATTAAAAAAGAGATAGAAGAGGGGAAATTTCAGTGGAAAAAAGAGCTTGAAGACGTTCATATGAACATTGAGAAGGCTCTTATTGAAAAGATAGGAGATGTGGGAGGAAAGCTACACACAGGAAGGAGCAGAAATGACCAGGTTATAACAGCTTTCAGACTTTATCTGAAAGAAGAAACAAATAACATAGTCCAGCTTCTGAGAGAACTAAAAAAAGCCCTT
>JALSNI010000074.1 GCA_026987075.1 Persephonella sp.
CTTCATATTGCCGTTCCTCTATAAAAATTTTGACACTACATTATATATTAATTTTCTTTAAATTCTTTTCAAATGATTCTCAGGTATGGATTTATTAAAACTTTAAACAAATTTCTCTATTTTCAAAATGGCTACATATATATCAAATAATTTTCATTTCATATATTGGTCACATATTTCTTCTCTCTTCATTGGCAGAAATGCTTTAACTCTTTTGGGAACTATTTCATCTATTCTTTTTTTCTTTTTTTATATTTTTGAAGCAAAAACTCATAAAAGTCTAATAACTCTCTTCTTGCTTCTTCAGGAAGTTCATTAAGATTAATGGTTTGCATCATTTGAACCTCCAATATGAATAAGCTATATTATTAAATTATGGTGGTATAAATAGAATATTACCATTATTAAATATTTATTTGAATTTCCTTATGTGTCAAATTTTCACTCCATATTTATATGCTAATTTTGTGAATTCACTTTTTTGGGGATTAAAAGTTCCACACGGATTTTTCTTCTCATTTTATAATCTATTTTAATTTGATATAACAAGTATATCAATATCTCCACCCTTCTTTGTTAAATCTGTCTTGCTTCCAAAACATTATTATATTAGCATTCTGGTCGTACTTTTTTATTGTGTCTTTTATAACTCTTACTTCTTTTGCAGATAGTCTGACATTTTTCTTATCAGTAGAGCTCATTTATTTTCTTCTTTTAGAAGTTTTTCTAAGTTTAATCTTATACCATCAATAATCTCAAGCTCGTAGTCGTAATCTACAGTTAACCAGGGTTTTTTAGCCTCTGCTATCTGGATTTTTTTATATTCTGTGAAAACCCATATAACTTTTTTTACACCACTTTTAAGCAGTCTTTCGGTTTTTGCAATGTAATACTCCTCACCTATCTCTGATAGGTCGGCCTTTGTGTCAACCTCTATTACCACTTCTGGAGGAATTTTAAGGTATGTGCCCTGTGGTTTTTTTAGTTTTTCTCTGCTAACTATTGCTATATCTAAATTTAGCCATTTTTTTGAACGGGAAGGTGTGTAGAAGTATCCTACTTCTCCAACTAAAATTTTAAATTTGTTCAGATCTATATTTTTATACAAAACCTGTAAAATCAAATCAATTATCCATGCATGTAAATCACTGCTACCTATAACAGCCTCCGGTGGAAGTTCCCCAGACAACACTTTTTTATAGTCTCTGTAATAAATTTTTTTATTGTCTAAAATCTCATAAACCAGATAGTCTGGTATCTTTTTTCTTCTTTTTTTCTTTTTTTCTAAACTCCTTTGTGCAACTGCCATTTGAACACTCCTTTTTAAATTAGGAAAAATCCCATAAACTTACTTTATATCCATTTAGACAGATTCACAACAGTTTTTATATCCTTTATGTCTTAATCCCTTTACTTACCAGTTGCCCACTGTATTAGTATATCTGCAACTTCTGGTCTTGAGAACTCCTTAGGAGGTCTTTTTCCTTCTCTGAGCATTGCTCTAACCTTTGTTCCGCTAAGGTGAATATGATCTTCTTTTGGATGTGGGCATGTTTTGGAAGATGCCATATTTTCACATTTTGTGCAGTAGAATGAGTGTTCAAACTTTAGAGGCTGTATTTCAAGCTCATCTACAAACTGTTCTACAAACTCCTGAGCTTCATAAGTTCCGTAGTAGTCTCCTACTCCTGCATGGTCTCTACCGATTATCATGTGTGTTGCACCGTAGTTTTTTCTCATTAGCATGTGGTGAATGGCTTCTCTTGGTCCTGCATAATGCATAGATGCAGGTAAAACAGATAGATGAACTTTTTCTTTGTTGAAGTAATTATCTATCAATACCTCATAACATTTCATTCTTACATCAGCCGGTATGTCGTCAGGCTTTGTTTCCCCAACAAGAGGATGTATCATAACTCCATCCATAGGCTCTAAGGCAACTTTTATTATGTACTCATGGGCTCTGTGAATTGGGTTTCTTGTCTGAAATGCTACTATCTTCTTCCAGCCTTTTTTCTTTATGTTTGCTCTAACTTCTGCAGGGTCTAAATAATATTTTTCATCTATTCCTTCCCTAACAGGTCTGTTTAGAAGCCTTATAATCTCCCCACCTATAAAGCTGTTTCCTGCAGATTTTACAACCTTTACCCCTGGATGTTCTGTATCTGTAGTTTTAAAAACATTTTTACAATAGTTTTCAAGATCAAGATTAAACTTATCTTCTATTACCATTATGGCTATAGGTCTATTATGCTTATCATATAAAGCCACTTCATCACCTATTCTTATATCTTTAAACACATCTTCAGGTATTGGTAAAACAATAGGAATTGACCATAAAAGGCCATTTTTTAGATGGATATTGTTTATTACCTCTTCAGCATCTTCCTTTGTCATAAAGCCATTTAATGGAGAAAAACCTCCATTTGCAATCATCTCACAATCACTTACATATCTATCTGCTATAACTATTTTCCTTAATGTTTTTGCTTTTTCTATAAGCTCTTTTCTTTCTTCTTCTGTTGCGATTTTATTTATAAGTTTTCCACCATGAGGATTTAACATCAGCTTTCAACCTCCAAGTATCTGTTTTCTTTTAAGTAGTTAATTATTTTGTTCACACTCTCTTCAAGACTTTCTTTATCTGTTTCAACAATTATTTCTGGATTTTCAGGTTCCTCATAAGGATCATCTATTCCTGTGAAATTTTTTATTATTCCTTCCCGAGCCTTTTTATATAATCCTTTGACATCTCTCTGCTCGCATACTTCAAGTGGACACTTAACATATACTTCAATAAATTCTCCTTCCTCTACAATACTTCTTACAAATTTTCTATCTTCTCTATAAGGCGATATAAATGCAGATAACACTATAATTCCGGCATCAACAAAAAGTTTTGCAACTTCTCCTATCCGCCTTATGTTTTCTTTACGGTCTTCTGCTGAAAAACCTAAATCTCTGTTTAAACCTCTTCTCACGTTATCACCGTCAAGAACATAGGTATGTATCCCCAGACTAATCAATCTTTCTTCTACAGAATGTGCAAGAGTAGATTTACCACTTCCTGATAAACCTGTAAACCAGATTATTGCTGACCTGTGTCCTTTTAATTTCTGCCTTTCCCTTTTTGTTACCCTGCCCTTATGTGGAATTATAAATTTTTGGTCTATCAACTCAACCTCCAAAAATATAATATTGATATACAAATTATCGCATAAAGTATAGACATAGGAAATCCTACTTTTAAGAAATCTTTAAATCTGTATCCTCCAGCTCCGTAAACTATGAGGTTTGTCTGGTATCCTATTGGAGTTATAAAACTTGCAGATGCTCCATAAGCCACAGCAAGTATAAAAGGCAGGGGGTCAACAGATAATGTGTTCGCTACAGATACAGCTATTGGAAATGTCACTGATGCGGCAGCTATATTCGTTACGAACTCAGTCAATATATTCGTTATCAGATAAACACCAATCAACGCACCTAAAATCCCAAATGGGGAGAAAATACTTATTACAACATCTGCAACTATTTCTGCTGTACCTGTTTTATAAACAGCTTTTCCTATGGCAAGAGAAAGTGCCGCAATAATAACAAGGTTGAGATCTATCCTCCTCTTTACTTCTGAGTATGGAACAGATTTAGAAAGTAAAATCAATGCCAGCAAAAATAGAAATCCTACGAAAACACTTATAATTTTTAAAGCTGACAGTAAAAGTACACCTAAAAAACCAGACAAAATTAAAAGAATTTTCTTTCTATCAACTTGGGTTATTTCATGAATTTTTGAGATTATGTAAAAATCAGTAGTATCTTCAGCTCTTTTCCAGAAGTCTTTTCCTGTTATTAAAAGTAAAAGGTCTCCAGCTTTAAGTTTTATTTCACCAATTTTTCCCCTTAATTTTTCTCCGTTTCTGTGGACTGCCAATATAGCTGCATCATACTTTCCTCTGAAATCTGTTTCTCTTATTTTTTTGTTTATCAGATAAGAGTTAACAGGTATTACCACTTCCACTATTTCTATTCTGTTTCCATTGTCTATTAAACATACATCTGGCAGAGAAAGTCCTTTTTGAGAGGTTAGAAGCTCTGTTATAGATTCTGTTTGACCAACAAAAATAAGTATATCTCCTTCTTCAAGTATTTCTTCAGGTTTAACAGGAGAAATCCTCTTTTTTTCTCTTATTATTTCTGCCAGAAAAAGACCCTTTAATTTACGAAGACCTGCTTCTTTTACGCTTTTCCCTATAAGGGGTGAGTTTTTATTCAGGTATGTTTCAACCATATATTCTTTCTTGTTCTCTAAAAATGCTTCAAGAACATCTTTTCTCTCAGGTAAGAGTTTATTTCCGATAAATAACATATATACAAACCCAGCAATGGTAGCCGGAATTCCTACATATGCAAAATCAAAAATCCCCAGCGGTTCAAATCCACTATCTATCACAAACCCATTGATAAGCAAATTTGTGGATGTTCCTACCAGCGTTATAGTTCCACCAAGAATAGCTGCATAAGAAAGGGGTATCAATAACTTAGAAGGAGAGATATTGTTTTTCTTAGCCCATTGATACACATACGGCATCAGAAGAGCAACTATCGGGGTGTTGTTTATAAATGCAGACAAGGAAGAAACTGAGATAAACATTCTGGCCATAAATTGCTTATACCCCACTACATCTTTGAAAATACCAGAAAAAAAGTAAGAAATTGCTCCCATTTTCTCCATTATGCCACTTATTACAAGGAGAAGGACAATTGTTGCTACCTGTTCATTGGAAAATCCTGATAAAGCCTCTGAAGGGGTTAGTATACCCGTTACAACAAGTACAGAAACAGAAACTAAAAAAACAACAGAAGGATGAAATATTTCTCTGTATAGACCTATCAGTAAAAAGATGACTACTGCAAGCAATATTAAAATATTAAGTTCTAAAGGCATCTTTTCTAAAAGCTACAAAATAAGGATTTAATAGGTTTTCTTTGTTATATAACAGCTCAGGCAGTCTCCTTATTTCGGAAAAAGGTACATTCTTATATTGAACAATTTTACCTCCAGCAGAATTTAATACAGCATGGGCCGCTGCAGTATCCCATTCCATGGTCGGTGCAATTCTTGGATATATGTCTGCTTTTCCTTCTGCCAGAAGGCATATCTTTAAGGATGAACCTATAGAAACTGTTTCCACATTAGAGTAATAATTTTTTAGACCTTCTATAAAATCTGATGTTTCTTCATTCAAATGGGATTTGCTTGCTACAACAGTAATCTTGTTTTTTTCTTTTTCGTAATTTATAGACAATTTCTCTTTTTTACCGTTTTCTATTTTATATCCGCCCTTGCCAACTTCTCCATAGTACAAAAGATTTAAGGCTGGAGCATACACCACCCCTAAAACAGGTTTTTGATTATGAATTAAAGCTATATTAACTGTAAATTCTCCATTCCTTTTTATAAATTCTTTCGTCCCATCAAGTGGGTCAACAAGCCAGAAATACTTCCATCTTCTCCTTTTTTCATAGGGTACTTCTTTTCCTTCTTCACTCAAAATAGGATAGTCAAAAACTTTCTTTAGTCTATTTTCAATTATAGAGTGCGCCTTTTTATCTGCTTCTGTTAAAGGAGATTTATCTTCCTTATATTCGACTTCTACACTATTCATAGTTTTATAAATCTCTAATATTCCTTCGCCAGCTTCATAAGCTATCTCTATTATTTCAGTTACTTTTTCCATAGAAACCAACCCATATTTTACTGCCTTGTGGTTTTTAATCAAAATAATTCTTCTCTTTATAATATAGAAGTTCTACAGGTTTTACAGCCTCCAGTATAAAAATCCTTCTTTTAATGCTTTTTCTCTGCTGTATAGACCTTTTATGTCTATCAGAACTGGCTTGTCGCCGTTATTCATCAGCTCCTTATACTTTTTAAAGTCTAACTCTTCTATAAATGGTCTGTGCTTTACTGCTACTACTACTGCATCATAAGGTTTGTGTTTTTCTAAATTGTCTAACAGTTCTATACCATACTCTTCTTTCACTTCTTCCGGATAGGCATATGGGTCGTATATATAAACATTTATACCGTATTCTTTCAGTTCGTTGTAAACATCTATAACTTTCGTGTTTCTTATGTCTGATATGTTCTCTTTGAATGTAAGTCCCAGTATTAAAACTTTGCTCCCCTTTACTGCTTTTCCTGCTTTTATAAGATTTTTTACTGTATTTTCTGCAACAAATTTGCCCATATAGTCGTTTATTCTTCTTCCTGCTAAAATAACTTCAGGGTGATGCCCTATAGCCTGTGCCTTGAAGGTTAAGTAATAAGGATCAACGCCGATACAATGCCCCCCCACAAGCCCCGGTTCAAATCTTAAAAAGTTCCATTTCGTAGAAGCTGCTTCTAAAACAGCCTTTGTGTCTATTCCCATTTTGTTAAAAATCACAGAAAGCTCGTTCATTAGGGCTATATTCAGGTCTCTCTGGGTATTTTCTATAACTTTAGCTGCCTCTGCCGTTTTTATGTCAGGCGCTCTGTGCACTCCTGCTGTTATTACGTTTCCGTAAAGCTGAGCTAAAAATTCTGTTATCTGTGGAGTATCTCCAGCTACAACCTTAACTATTTTGTCTATTGTGTGCTGTTTGTCTCCCGGATTTACCCTCTCTGGAGAGTATCCAACATTAAAATCTTTTTTCCACTTTAAACCACTTTCCTGTTCTAATATGGGAACACATTCTTCCTCTGTTAGACCAGGATAAACAGTAGATTCGTAAACAACAATTGAACCCTTTTGCATATATCTGCCAACAGTTTTTGTTGCAGATTTTATCGGCCTCAGGTCTGGTATGTTGTGCTTATCTATAGGTGTTGGGACTGTTATTATTATCACTTTTGCCTGTGATATCTTCTCTGGATTGTCTGTAAACTCAACACTGCAGTTTTTCAGCTCCTGTGGTTCAACCTCCCTTGTCCTGTCATACCCTTCTTTTAGCTCTTTTATTCTCTGTGGGTTTATGTCAAAGCCTATAACATCATACTTTTTGTCTAATAAAACTGCCAGGGGCAGTCCCACATAACCAAGGCCAATAACTGCTACTTTGTAACCCATAAAATCTCCTGAATTGATGTCTGGGGATATTATTATAAACTCCCTCTGCTATTTATTCTATAAAATCAGATTTTCTGGGTAAGGTTCAGATTTTCTAAAATTTAGCTTCAGGTCACAGGTATTTTTCTGCTTTTGTCATTCTACTGTTACCGTTTTTGCTAAGTTTCTTGGCTGGTCAACATCTTTTCCAAGGAGCGTGGCAATGTGGTAAGAGAGCATCTGAAGTGGAACAACAGTCAAAGCAGGATAAAGATAGTCTGAAGTTTTCGGAATGTATATAACCTCGTCAGAAAGCTCTTTTATCTGCCTGTCCCCTTCTGTTGCTACAGATATTACTTTTCCCTTTCTTGCCTTTACTTCCTGAAGGTTTGAAAGCATCTTTTCGTAGTTTCTGTCCCGGGGAATAACGCACACAACTGGCATTTTTTCATCAATCAGAGCAATAGGCCCATGTTTCATCTCTCCTGCTGGATAGCCCTCCGCATGGATGTATGATATTTCTTTGAGCTTTAAAGCTCCCTCTAATGCTATCGGATAGTTTATATTCCTGCCTAAAAACAAAAAGTCTGAAGCATTCATGTATCTGTATGCTATCTCTTTAATTTCTTCATCTTTCTGTAGCAACTGCTCTATTTTTGAAGGTAGGTGCAGAAGCTCTTCGTGTAATTTTTCATATTCTGTATAGGTTGTGGTTCCCTTTTTCAGACCTGTCTCTAATGCAAGCAGGAGCAGTGCCACCAGCTGTGCCGTAAATGTTTTTGTTGCTGCAACTCCAATCTCTGGACCACAGTATGTATAAAGAACATAATCAGCCTCCCTTGAGAGGGAACTGCCGACAACATTAACAAGGCCAATGGTTTTTGCTCCTTCTTTCTTTGCATCCAAAAGGGCAAATCTGGTATCTGCTGTCTCCCCAGACTGGCTTATTCCTAAAACCGCCGTTTTATCGTCTATTATTCTGTCCCTGTATCTAAATTCAGATGCATAATCTACCTCAACAGGTATTTTTGCAAACTTTTCTATCCAGAATTTGCCCACAAGGGCAGCATGGTATGACGTTCCACAGGCTATTATATATAGTCTGTCTGTATCCTTTAGCATCTCAAAAAGTTTCTCATCCTTTGAGGAAGAAAAGCCTGTTATTGTATCTGCAACAGTCCTTGGCTGCTCGTGTATCTCTTTCTGCATAAAATGTTTGTATCCAGCCTTTTCTGCAACAGATACATCCCAGTTAACACGGAATAGTTTTTTATCTATTCTTTTTCCATCCTTTGTGTAAACCTCAACCTTATCTCTTGTTATAAGGGCAATCTCTCCATCTTCAAGGGTTATAAACTCCTTTGTGTACTCCAAAACTGCAGGAATGTCTGAAGCTATAAAGTTTTCGTCTTTTCCAAGTCCTATTATCAGCGGACTGCCCTTTTTTATGGCAACAATTCTGTCAGGCTGATATGTTGATACAACTCCTACAGCATAAGCTCCCTCTAACTTCTCAGCTACTTTAAAAGCTGTATCAAGAAGGTCTCCTGTATAAAGTTCCTCAAACAGATGGGCGATAACCTCTGTATCAGTATCTGAACGGAATTTATAACCTTTCTCTGTAAGCTCCTTTTTAAGCTGAAGGTAGTTTTCTATTATCCCGTTGTGAACTATAGATATTGTTCCTTTCTGACTCGTGTGGGGATGGGCATTTTCCACTGTCGGCTCGCCGTGGGTCGCCCATCGGGAGTTTGACGCAACCAGACCATTGGCAATAAAGTTGTGATACTTTTCAACCTCTATATCGTAAACAAACCCTTCATATTTTATATCACTGATATGAACAACTCTCTGGAATAAGATAGGTAAAGAAAGGAACTCTTCCAGCAATGCTGAAATTTCTCTGTTTTGTGATAATCTTTTTACTGTTTCAATCTGGGGAATCTGCCCTTTTGCGTTTTTTTTCTTTTTGAAGGCTTTATCAATTTTTTCCAGATTGGAGTAATTAAACGGAAACTTTATGTGTATATAACTGTGCCCTTTCAGACTATTTTTCAATTGAATAATATCATTAAGCTTGCACTTAGATATATATTTACCAATATTTTCTATAAATCTTTCAATAAAATTTCTGTTGTAAATACTCAGTTTTACAGGAACTTTTTTATGTGTTTCATCAATTTTCCCAAAACTTATAGATGAAACAATACCTGCTCGAAGTAAAAATAGAGATACTGTTCTGATGATATTTTCATCAGACATTCCTATTGTTAGAGCACCTGACTTTTTACCTACACTCCCTTCAGCATCGTAAAGACCACCAATAAATGCAAAAACTTCTTCATCTGTCAATCTTCCAAACCAGTCAGGGACTTTTTTATCAAACACAATTTCAGAGAAGTTTTCTTTAAACCAGCTTAGAAGATAAACACTATTCAATCTCATAACAAAATGGTTGTTTTCAGGATGTATTTTTGGCTTAATAGAAAAAAGTTGTTCAGAAAGTAGGGCATACTCTTCAAGGATTTCCCTTCTTAGATCTTTAAATTTTAAACCTTTCTTATCTACAGAACCATCTCCTAAAAAATATCCTAAAAATCTTAAAAGCTGTGGAGATGTTTCCTCAGGGAAAGTCACATACTTTCTGTATTTATCTGATGGTTGAAAATGCTCATCAACAGGAATTTCTAAAAGGCTTAAAGTTTCATTACTTGGATTTCTATCTTTTTTTAACAAATGTGTTCTTACTGATTTACTTAATCTGTCTTTATGTTTCTGTATCTTTTCCCAGATTAACTCCCACCCTTTCTCATCTGGTTCATAATAAACTTTCGAATAAACTTTTTTTAACTTTCTTTTTTTCCCTTTAACTGATATCTTTTCTGCTAAAACAAGAATATCACCCTTTTTAAGGGAAAGAGCCATTTTTTCTTCTATTTGCCTTGTTTCCGGATTGAAAACAAGAACTTTATGGTAAGGGGTTATTTTAAAGTCTGTTGAACTTGTTTTTATATAAAGCAGTTTTTTAGTAAAATGCCTATAAACTTTTCCTTTGGCCTTTACAAATCTTCCATTTTCTGTATCATATCCAACAACCTCAACCTCATAGGGGAGCTCCTTTATCTTTTTAACCGTCCCATCTGCAAGCTGTACAAACGTATCAGGATGATAACAGTGTCCTATTCCTAAATGCCCTTCTATTTTTTTCCCCCACAGATGTTCCTGAAGGTCTTTTATCTTACCAACCTGTTTTTCAACGATTATCTTGCTCCCTGTTTTGTCTATAACAGCAATTCCCGCTGAGTCATAACCTCTGTATTCAAGCCTTTGAAGACCATACAGAAGGACAGGAACAGCATTTCTTTTTCCTATATATCCTATAATACCGCACATAATTTATCCCCACAGAAAGTTTTCAACAGACTATATTATAATAAGATTTTATTATTTTCTTCTGGAGAGAAAAATGCTTTCTGAAAGTATAAAAGAGAACCTGAAAAAGGAGTTTGAAAAACTGATTGAGCCTGTGGTTTTAGTTTTTCACGGCAGAGGAGACACAGAAAGCACAAAGGCAAAAAACCTTTTGATAGAGATATCATCAATATCAGAAAAGATACAGTTTGTTGAGTCAGAAAGTTTATCATGTGAAGGATATCCCTGCATCTCTATTCAGATAAAGGAGAAAGATTACGGCATCAGATTTATGGGTATTCCTGATGGGGGAGAATTCCCTGCTTTTATACAGACTATAATGATGGTTTCAAGAAATGATTACGACCTTACAGAAAGGTCGGCTGAGTTTTTGGAAGAGTTAGACAGACCTGTAGATATAAAAATATTTATAACAAAAAGCTGTGGATGGTGTCCTCCAACAATGCTGAAGATTTTCAGTTTTGCGATGGTCAGCGACTACATAACAGCAACAGCTATTGACTGTTATGCTTTTTCAGATCTTGCAGTGAAATACAATGTTTCCACAGTGCCGAAGGTTGTAATAAACGACAGAGTGGAGTTTGTAGGTTTTAAAGAGGAAAATGAGATATTAGGTCATATATTTGGGGCTGTAAGCTGATGAAAAGTATTGCAGTGCTTGGCTCAACAGGTTCCATCGGAACACAGACTTTAGATATTGTAAGGAAACATCCAGAAAAACTGAAGGTAAAACTACTTGCAGCATCAAAACTGTCTGAAAAGCTTATGCATCAGATAAAGGAGTTCAAACCTGAATATGTGTATATCAGGGAGTTTTCTCCTGTCAGTGGTGTTAAGGTTCTATCTGGAGAAGAAGGTCTTGAAGGACTGTCCGAGCTTGATATAGACCTTTTTATCAACGGCATTGCAGGAATAGCAGGAATAAAACCAACTTATCTACTTTTGAAAAATAACAAAAAACTCGCCACTGCAAATAAGGAAGCGATTATATGTTTAGGAGAGGTGCTGAAGGAAAAATACTCTGATATCATTCCTATTGACAGCGAACACTCAGCTATATTTCAGTGTCTTCAGGCTGGAAGAAAAAAAGAGGTAAAAAGGATTATACTTACAGCCTCTGGGGGACCTTTCTGGAATGTGGAAGATTTTGAAAATATAACACCAGAAGAAGCTCTAAAGCACCCAAAATGGAAAATGGGGAAAAAGGTAACTATAGACAGTGCAACGCTGATGAACAAAGGCTTAGAAATAATAGAAGCTCACTATCTGTTTGATTTGCCTTACGAAAAAATAGAAGCTGTCATACATCCCCAGAGCATCGTCCACGGTTTAGTTGAGTTTGTAGATGGGAGCATATCAGCACACCTTTCCTGCCCTGACATGAGAATACCTATCAGCTATGCTATATCTTACCCAGAAAGGTGGGAGACAGGAGCAAACAGTATAAGTCTTTTTGAAGTCAGTCCTTTAGAGTTTTTCCAGCCAGATGAGGAAAAATTTCCCCTTCTGAAGATTGCACGGGAATGCGGGAAAAAGGGGAGTTTTTATCCAATTGTCCTGACAGTTGCTGACGAGCTTGCAGTTAATATGTTCTTAAAAGGAGAGATAGGTTTCACACAGATTTCCCAGACTGTTGATACAATACTCAGCAGGGCTAAATTTAAAACACCTGAAAACTACGAAGATGTTATACATATCATAGAAGAAACAAAAAGTTTGTTTAAAGATTTATTTAAAACAGCAGGAGGTAAAATTGCTTAGCTTAATAGCATTTCTGATTATGATAGGAGTTCTTATAACCATACACGAGTTTGGGCATTTTATATTTGCCCGTATGTTTGGTGTCAGGGTTGAGGTTTTTTCTATAGGTTTCGGCCCTCCAATACTCCGGTGGAAAGGTAAAGAAACCATTTACCAGATTGCAGCTGTCCCTTTAGGTGGATACGTGAAGATGTATGGAGAAGATTCTATGACTGAGCCTATTCAGGGAGAGAGTGAAAAGGAAGCATACACTGACCCCCGCTCATTTGCAGCAAAACCAAGATGGCAGAAAATACTGATAGCATTTGCGGGACCCCTATTTAACATAATACTCGCTGTTATTTTGGTTGCAGCTGCTTACATGGTTGGAGTGTTTGAGCCTAAATATATGAAAGAACCTGTAGTGGTAGGATACGTTCAGAAAGGCTCTATAGCAGAAAAGGCAGGAATAAAACCCTTTGACAGAATTGTTGCTGTTGACGGTAAACCTGTGAAAAACTGGAAGCAGTTCACTGTTGAGATAACAATGAAAGCAGGAATGACCGTAAATGTGGAAGTTGAGAGAGAGGGCAAAAAAAAGCTTTTAACTTTGAACATACCACCTGACATAACAAAAAAATCTATAGGCATATCTCCTCTGATACCTCCTAAGCTAGGTAAAATCATACCTGGCTCTCCGGCTGAGAAAGCAGGCCTGAAAGAAGGAGATATTGTTTTAGCAATAAATGGTAAACCAGTAAGAAGCTGGTTTGAGATTGTAGAAGTTCTGTCAAAAATAAAAGAGAGTAAACCAATCAACCTGATGATAAGAAGAGATGGAAAGATTTTCACAATTAATGTTGTTCCAGAATACAACAAAGAGTTAAAAAAATACGTAATAGGAATTTCTCCAGTTTATGATGCAGAAATAAAACGGTATGGCTTTGTTGAAGCCTTTGAAAAAAGTATTCAGAAAAACTGGGAGCTTACAGTGTTGCTTTATAATTTCTTAAAAGACATTGTTACAGGACAGATGTCTTTTCAGGAGATAAAGAATAACCTTGGAGGGCCTATATCTATCGCAAAATACTCAGGGGGAGCTTTAGAAAGCGGAATAGGAAACTATCTGTTCTTCACAGGATTTATCTCCCTTCAACTAGGGTATTTAAACCTTCTCCCTATACCTGTTTTAGACGGGGGACTGATACTGATACTCCTTATTGAGATGATTATCAGAAGACCCTTGCCAGAGAAGGCAAAAGAGTATCTTGCATATTTAGGATTTGCTCTTATAGGAACACTTATGATTTTTGCCATATTCAATGACATACTGAGAGTGTTACAATAGAAAATATAAAAAATATATTTTTATAGGAGAAAAATATGGCAACGAGGGTCGGAATTATACTCCTCAGCGGAACATTAGACAAAGCTATGCCAGCTTTTATGCTTGGAACAACTGCAGCTGCTATGGGAATGGAGGTTGGAATATTCTTCAGTTTTTATGGTCTGACTGTTATCCATAAAGAAAAAATAAAAAATCTAAAAGTCTCACCTATAGGAAACCCTGCAATGCCTATGCCTGTCCCTGTTCCCCAGATACTTACAGTTATGCCAGGGATGATGGATTTTGCAACAAATATGATGAAAAAGATGATGAAACAGCACAAGATACCATCTATTGAAGAGCTTGTTCAACAGGCTTTAGACCTTGAAGTAAAGCTTTATCCATGTCAGACAGCAATGCAGTTGTTTGGATTCCAGAAGGAAGACCTGATTGATGGTGTTGAAGAGCCTGTGGGAGCTGCAACATTTTTAAACTTTGTTAATCAGGCAGATAAGCCTATAGTGATGAACTTTTAAATATAATCTTTCAAGACCACAGACAATATAAAAATTAACCCTCCAGATGCTGTAAGAATTATACCTGCAATGGCATTTTTAGACATTCTTCTTACTGCTTCAGTATTTATGTCTATACCATTTATAAGACTAATCTGGGAAACAGGAACTGTTTTTCCATCAAATCTAATGTAAATTACTCCATCTATTTTGTAAAACTTCAAATCACGGGTATTAAAAGTCTTTCCGTCATAGGTCTTTATCAGATAGACCTTTGATTTTTCCAAAACATCTCTATAAACTTCTGTTTCATTTACGTGGAGAAAATAATATCCAGAAATTATCAAAACAATCCCCGAAAAAAACATAAAGTATAAAAGCAGTGAAGTAATTAATCTATTTTTCATCTTCTTATAACATGTAAAATCTTTGAAGAAGAAGTCAGATTATGTAGGAGGCTGTTCCTTTCTGAGTAATAAGATACAAATACAACTATTATCAAAAATATTAAGACCCCTCCGGAAGCTCCTAATATCTTATCCCACAGGGAAAATTTTTTCTTTTTTAGAAAAATAGATTTTACAAATCTGTATAGTAAAAAAGAAAGGCTAAAAACTACTAAAAGAATAAAAAAAAAGGCAAAAAGTTTTATTACCTGTGGAGAACCATTAAAGTATTTAGATAAAAAAGTGGAAAAAGGCTGTGCATACTTAAAGGATAAAAATATACCGGCTATTATTCCAACAGACTTAATAAACAGCTCCACAAAACCCCTATAAGCTCCAACTAAAACAAGATATAAAAAAAGAATTCCAAAGATAGTATCTACCATTGTTAAGACAGTTTCTTTTTTACTATACTGCTTACTGTGCTACCGTCAGCCCTTCCCTTTACCTTTTCCATGACAGTTTTCATAACTTTTCCCATATCCTTCATGGAGGAAGCTCCTGTTTCCTTAATAACTTCCTCAACAATCTTCTGTATCTCTTCTTCAGACAAGGGCTGTGGCAGGAATTCTTGAACAACCTGAAGCTCTTTTTCTTCCTTCTGGGCAAGGTCTTCTCTTCCTGCTTCTCTATACTGTTTTATTGACTCTTTTCTCTGTTTTGCGTATCTCTGAAGAACCTGAATTATTTCTTCATCTGTAAGCTCTCTTTTTTTATCTATCTGAACCTTTTTTATTTCAGATATAAGCATACGAATAACAGATAACCTGTCTTTATCGCCGCTTTTCATAGCGGCTTTCATCTCATCTTGAAGCTTTTTTAAAAGCTGAGCCATCTTATTATTCCTCTTACAGGAGGCCTTTTTTCTTCAGAGCCTTTATCAGTCTTTTTCTTGCTGCCCTCTGCTTTCTTTTTCTTTTGACAGAAGGCTTTTCGTAAAATTCTCTTCTTTTCATTTCTGTGATAATTCCTTCCTTTTCACATATCTTTTTAAACCTTTTTAAAGCCTTCTCAAAACTTTCTCCTTCTTGAATTCTCACAATTGCCATCTAATATCAGTCCTCCTTTTTAGATTTTTTCAGACTTATAGAATAAAACAGTAAAGGTTTTAAAGTCAATCAGTTATTTTTTTAACTTGATATACATCTTCCCTATTTTCATAAAATAAAACAATCTCAAAGTTTTCAAGATTTGATAATATCTGAAACATATATTCATCCTTTACTTTAACATACTTTCTATCACCAGAAAGGTCTACAACATAGTTTTCAGGAGTATTTTCAACAGAATAAGTTTTGTCAGATGTTTTCCAGACACGGATGATTAATCCCATAAATGGGTGTTCCTGAATCTCAATAGGAAACATCGAAACAAGCTGTTGTGCAGTTACTGTTATCTCTAACTGTGTTGGATATTCTCTTCTTAGCCTAAACTGGCTCACCTGTTTAAGTCCTTTTTAAAATGCCCCCGAAGGGGCATGGGGTTTATTCGTTAAGTGCCTCGTAAACGTGTCCAACAAGCTCTTCAGATGGTTTGAGTGTCTTTTTACCAGGTTCCCATTTTGCAGGGCATGCTTCTTCTGGATGACCGATAAGGTATGCATTAGCTTTCATCTTTCTGAGAAGTTCATCAGCATTTCTTCCAACATTGTAGAAGTTAACTTCTGAGCCTACAAGCTTACCCTCTGGAGATATTATAAATGTTCCCCTGAGAGCAAGACCTGTGTTTTCATCATAAACACCAAACATTCTTGAAACTGCTCCTGTTGGGTCTGCTCCCATTGGATATTTTACATTTTCAAGGAGCTTTTCATCTTTGTGCCATGCAAGGTGGACAAACTTAGTGTCTGTAGATACAGATACAACTTCAGCTCCCAGCTCTTTAAGCTGTGGATAAATTTCAGCTAAATCTGCCAGCTCTGTTGGACATACAAATGTAAAGTCAGCTGGATAGAAGAAAAGGATTGTCCATTTTCCTTCTTCCTTAGCTTTTTTTAGTGAAAATGTTCCAAACTTTCCTGTTTCAGGTTCATAGGTTTCCATTTCAAAATCTGGAACTTCCTGTCCTACCAAAATAATTTCTGACATCTTTCTAACCTCCTATTTTTCGTTGATTAATTTAAAGTTATTATAAATGATAACAGTTCTCAATTTAATATGTAATGATTTATCTCATATCTGAAATACTTACATCGCTGATTATAAAATCTACTGTAGTTTTTCCATTCCAGTTTGAAATCTTTGGGGTATACACAATATCTATCTGCATTCCTACTGATAATTTTTTCAATTTATCACCGTGATTCCACCACAGAGCAGGAAATGCATTTTTATTTTCATCCTGTAGCCAGAATTTAAGATGTTGATTCGTTGCTCCAACAGTCATAAAGTCAGATATTCGCAGGCTTCTCGCTATAAATTTTGGATATGGATTTCCTTCCCCAAAAGGTTCTAATATTTTCAACTGATTTACTTTTTCAGGAGTCCAATAGGACAGCGGAACTTCTACATCTATCTCTATATAGGAAGTCGTTTCTTCCTCTGGCATATTCTTTAGTGTGTAAGACAATATCTCTTTTAGTTTCTGTATATTTTCTGTTTTTATTGTAAGTCCAGCAGCAAGACAGTGTCCTCCAAACCTTTCAAATAGATAAGAATGTTTTTCCATAATCTCATATATGTTTATTGAAGGAATACTTCTTGCTGAACCAACAGCTTTACCATTCTTTATAGAAAGAACAACAGAAGGAACTTTATACTTCTCCACCAATCTTCCTGCTACGATACCTACGATTCCTGGATGCCAATTCTCATCTGCAACTACTATACTGACAAACTCCTTATCTTTCTTTAGTTTTTTCTCAGACTCTTTAAATGCATGCTCTGTCAGTTTCTGTCTCTTCTTGTTCAGAAACTCAAGCTCTGAAGATATTATTCTCCCTACCTTTTCGTCTTTTGTTAAAAGCAGTTTTACAGCCTTTTTAGCATCATCTAATCTTCCTGCTGCATTAAGACGGGGAGCTATGTTAAATCCCAGTTCAAATGAAGATACAGAGCTGGCTGATATCTGCTCAAGTAAAGCCTTTATTCCCGGTCTTTTTCTCCTGTTTATTTCTTCTATACCTTTTTTTACAAAAATCCTGTTTATCAATGAAAGGGGAACAACATCTGCAACAGTCCCTATGGCAACAATATCCAAATATGGTTTCAGTTTTATATCTAAATTAAGAGCTCTTCTGAGCATTATAAGAAGGTAAAAAGAGATACCAACAGATGCAAGATGTGTAAAAACTGGATTTATGTCTGAATGCAGCTTTGGATTCAATATATGAATACCTTCTGCATTCCAGTGGGGATTTACAGGTTCATGATGGTCTAAAACAAAAACTTCAAGACCCAGTTGTTTTGCAAAAAGTAGTTCCGAATGAGCATTTGTTCCACTATCAACAACAATTAAAGCATCAGCAATCTGACTTATCTTCCTGATGGCACTTTTATTTAAACCATAACCTTCAAAAAATCTACTGGGAATGTAGTATTTGACATTAACACCAATGTCCCTTAAAAAGTTAACTAAAAGAGCTGTGCTCGTTATGCCGTCTGCATCGTAATCACCATATATAACTATTCTTTTCTTTGCTTTTATAAGCTGTGCTATTCTTATTGATATTTCCTCAAGATTTGTAAACAGTTGTGGGTCTAACAATTTGTGAAGAGAAGGATATATGTTCTCTTCATCAAAATTTCCGTTAAATAACTCTTTTCTGTTGTATATTAGTTGAGCGAGAACGAAACCGTATTTCTTAACCAAAAAATCTGGTGCTTTATCCTTTTCTCCTAAAATTATCCATTTTCTACCAGTAAGTCCTGTTGTCATATTCTTTCCTGTTTTCTTCTTAGTTAGTCTTATATTATATCAACCAGAATTTGATTGTATAATAAATTGAAATCTATTTTATTAATATGGAGTTTTTAATGGGAAAAATCATTAAGTTTCCTAATTCAAAGGGTGAAAACAGCAAGAAAAATACAGGTAAAGATAAAAACATAGACGAAAATGTAAAGTCTATATACTCATCGCTTCCATTTGTTGATAAGGTCAGAGAAGGAGTAGAAGATTATATACTGAAAAATTTTGCTGTAAAAAATATTTTAGGAATGGATGTATTTTACAAGGAAAACGATAAGAAAGAGATTGGCGTAATAGGTGTTATAGCATATGAACACAAAAGAAGAGCTGGGACTTTTGTTGCTGACTTCATAGGAAAAGGATTTATAAACAAAGATGGTTCTGTTACCATAGATATGCTTGCCTTTAGAGCAGGAGAACCTGAGCTTTACAGCTCTTTAGAAAAGATTATGAAGGCGAAAAAGATTTTGCCTGAAATAAAGGAGTAAAACATGTCACTGCCATCATTAAAAATAGGTAAATACGAGATACAATATCCCATAGTGCAAGGTGGAATGGGCGTTGGTATATCATGGGAAAACCTTGCAGGAACAGTAAGCAAACACGGTGGACTGGGAGTTGTTTCTTCTGTAGGAACAGGTTACAGACATCCAAACTACGTGAAACTAAAAGACGGAAGACCAATTGGAAGTAAGTACATACACAGCAGAGAAGCTCTTCAGAGGATAATCAGAGATGCTAAAGAGATAGCAGGAGGAGAAAAGGCTGTAATAGGTGTAAATATTCTGTATGCAATAACAGATTTTGGTAGAGTTGTCAGAGATTCCATAGAAGCAGGAGCAAACATCATAATAGTTGGAGCTGGCCTTCCCTTAACACTGCCAAAGTATGCCCCAGAAGAGGATGTGGCACTGGTCCCTATCGTATCATCTGCAAGAGCATTACGGGTAATATGTAAACACTGGAAGAAAAAATACAACAGACTGCCTGATGCTGTTGTTGTTGAAGGACCAAAGTCTGGCGGCCATCAAGGTATTCCGTATGAAGACTGTTTCAAACCAGAATTTCAGCTTGAAAATTTAGTTCCAGAGGTTATAAAAGAGAGGGACAAATGGGGAGATTTTCCTGTTATAGCTGCAGGAGGGATATGGGATAAAAAGGACATCGAGTTTTACCTCAGCCTCGGTGCTGCTGGCGTTCAGATGGGAACAAGATTTGTTGGAACTTATGAGTGTGATGCATCTGATGAGTTCAAAAAGGTGATAATAAATGCAAAAAAAGAAGACATAATCCTATTAAAATCACCTGTTGGTTATCCTGCAAGGGGTATAGTCACACAGCTGATTAAGGATATTGAAGAGGGGAAAGCTCCAGAGGTTAAATGTATATCAAACTGTGTTGTTCCATGCAATCACGGTGAAGAGGCAAAAAAAGTTGGATACTGTATAGCTGACAGGCTTGGAGATGCGTATTTAGGAAGAAGGGAAACGGGCTTGTTTTTCAGTGGTTCAAACGGATACAGGATAAAAAGACTTGTTCACGTAAAAGACCTGATGAGAGAGCTTGTTGAAGGAGTGCCTTCAGGACAGGAACAGCCTGAGGAATAGCTATTTTTTGCCTTTAGTGGTCTGTCTGTAGTACTCAATGAGCCTTTCCTTTACCTGTCTGTGAAAATCCAGTGAATCAGTCTCTGTCATCAGTTTAATAGCATCATCAATGTGGTCAATAGTATATATGTGGAAGTTTCCTTTCTCTACAGCCTCAATAACCTCATCGTCTAAGACAAGGTTGTCAAAATTCCTTGAAGGTATTATAACTCCCTGTTTTCCATTAAGACCAAGAATTTTGCATACACTGTAAAAACCTTCAATCTTTTCCTTTATACCGCCAACAGGCTGGATATTTCCAAGCTGGTCTATAGAGCCGGTTATGGCAATCTCCTGTCTCACAGGAATCTCAGATATACTGGAGAGAACAGCCATAAGCTCAGCCGCAGAAGCACTGTCTCCTTCCACTTCCCCATAAGACTGCTCAAAGGCAATACTACAGGAAAGGGCAAGGGGAGTATCTTTACCGTATTTGTGCCCCACATATCCAGACAGTATCATCACACCTTTACTGTGTATGGGACCGCTCAGTTCAACTTCCCTTTCTATGTTTATGATCCCCTTTTCCCCTATATATGAAGAAGCTGTTATTCTGCTTGGTTTACCAAAGGAAAAATCTCCCAGCTCAATAACAGAAAGGCCATTAACCTGTGCCACTTTTTTCCCTTCTATATCAACAATCAGTTTTCCTTCAGCAAACATTCTGCGGAGTTTTTCCTCTATAAGGTTAAGACGGAATCTCCTGTCTTTTATCACTTTCTTAACTGTTTTTCCTGTTATAAATTTTTCTTCACAGATGGCATCTGCTTCTCTGAGCAGATCTGTTATATGGGAGAAAACGGTATTTATCTTCTTTCTGCTTCCTGAAAGCTCTACAGCATACCTCAAAAGTTCAGACAGACCGTCTGTTTCAACATCTTTCAGTTTTTCCTGAGTAATTATATGTTTCACAAGAACAGGAAACTTCTTAATAACTGTTTCATTCAGTTCAACGACAGGGTCAAACTCTGCCTTAACTTTAAACAGTCTGTTAAAGTCAGGGTCAAACATTGACAGAAGCTGATACATCAATGAATCACCAACAAGAACAGCAGTTATATCAAATGGTACAGGCTCAGGATATATTCCTACATGAAAAGGAAATATCTCCTCAACAGGATAGTGAGACAGGTATATCTTTTTGTGTATTATCACCCTTTTCAGATTTTCCCACAGAAGAGGATTTTTCAGAATATCTCTGATTTTAAATATTATGTATCCTCCCCGTGCCTTAAAAAGACTGCCTGCCACAATACTCATATGGTCAGCATACAGAATACCCATCTCAGCCCTGTAGGAAATATAACCAAAAAGTGTTTTGAATGTAGGAACCTGCTCGTATATGACAGGAGCCCCTTCCTGACGGGAGTTGTCAACAACAACATTTATTCTGAATATGTCTATCTCCCTTTCTACAGCTTTCTGCAGTAAAAAGTCCCCTTCAAGCATCTTCCATCGAATAAATATGTCTATCCTTTCTGAAATATGCTGTTTCAGATACTCAAGAAACTGTATAACCTGTTTTAGATGACGATACTTCTCCTCTATTTTGTAAAAGGCATTATCAATAACATATCTTGAAACTTTCTCTTTCAGCTCCCTGAGACTTTCAAACAACTGGTAGTCAAGCTCCCTTATCTGCCTCATATAATCCCTGAATCTCTCATCAAACATCTCCACTTTCTTTTCAAACTCAGCCTTTATCTCTGGCACCCTGAGAAACTCAGGGCTTGCCTTTCCCTGAACAATCGGAATAAACTGGATGCCTGCAGGAGTTACTACCGTTGCAAGACCATAACTCTCTGCATCTTTTTTCAGCTGATTGAAGATATGACTCTTCTCTTCCTCTATTTTTTTTATAAGTCTTACCCTTTCATCTTCAAACTCTTTACTTTCAAACTGGCGGACAACAGTTTCTTTCAGATTTTCTATTACTCTGCTGATGTCTTTTGCAAGCTTTCTCCCTACTCCTGCAGGAACAGAAACAAACTTTGGTTTTTGTGGCTCTTCAAAATTTGCGTGATAAAAAATATCTTCAGGGGTCTTCTTTTTTCTTGCAGCCTCATGAAGTTTCAGCTTTGTGTACGTTATCTTTCCTATACCTTCAGGTCCAGCCACATAAAGGTTATACCCCTCTTTTTCCGTTTTAAGGGCAATGTTAAAGGCATTTTCAACCCTCTCCTGTCCAAAGAATACAGGCTGTGGCTTCACTCTGTATGTTGGCGTATCAACTGTAAACTGAAGTTTGATATCCTCTGGGAAGATTTTTTTTATGCCCATATTACTGCCAGCTCTCTGTTATTTCAAAGGATTTTTCTGCAATTTTGTTCCCATTTTCATCCTCAACAATCACTGTCCACTTACCCTTCCACTGAGGTAGTATATTTTTTGAGCTCCATGTCCTGAAAGTGTGATACGTTATGCCTAATTCAACCCTTGCCATCTCTTCCCCATTATACATCCACACGTGATATATTTTCGTAGGAACTTTTTCTGTTTGAATTTCCGTCCAGCAGTAAATCTTCCCTATATCAGGGGGAAATCTATCTGATATACCTATAGGCTCTCTATTCTGAATAGCCACAGCAAACTGCATATCCAAAACTTTAACTTCCTGCCCATAGGATATATAAAACAAAAGCAAAATTACAGGTAAAATCCTCCTCACAGCAATCCCTCCGTGAAGATAGTTTAAACAATTATAAATCTAATACATAAAAATTTTTATTTCACCTGTTATAATA
>JALSNI010000075.1 GCA_026987075.1 Persephonella sp.
AATTGACTGGATTAAGTCCTGAGGAAGTTTCCAGTATTCTTCAAGGAGAAAATATAAGGTAAATGAAGACATAACACCAGCAACACCAAGCCAGAACGCCATAATATTCATTTCATAAAAATCCCACCTTACAGGTTTAGGGGAAATTTTTGCGTTATCGTAGGCTATTGAAAGGATTGGTATGTCATTAAGCAAGGCTAAAAGAATAATCATAAGGGCAGTAACAGGATAGAACTGGAATATCATAATAGAAAGAGCCATAAAGAATACAACACGGATAGTTTCAGCTATTCTGTAAATGGTGTAGGCTTCCATTCTTCCAAAAATCTGACGGGCTATCTCAATAGCTTTTACAATAACCATTAGCCCCGGAGCAAGTAACACAAGTGCAGCTGCAGCTCTTGCAGCATCTGTAGCGTTTGATACAGCAATACCAGCATCTGCTTTTCTAAGGGCTGGAGCATCGTTAACCCCGTCTCCTGTCATTCCTACTATGTGGTCAGCCTTTTGAAGTTTATCAACAATAAAGTATTTATCCTCTGGGAAGACTTCTGCAAAACCGTTTGCCTGTTCTATAATTTTTATTATCTCTGATTCGTGTCTTTTTATAGTTCCAGATGGTAGTTTTACGTTGTTTAGTTCTTTTTTGACAAGCTCTGCTATTTTTTTAGCTCTTTTTTCTGCTTCTTCTTCTGGTAAGTTTTCTTCAACTTCAAGAAGTGCTTTTGTTATAACCTGAGCTAAAATTACATATTCTTCATAGGTTTCTCCTCTAAGCTCTCTTGCGCTGTAAATTTTATCCCCTATACCAAGGAGTTTTGCTATGTATCTGGCAACAGCTATGTTATCACCTGTAACCATTTTGACTTCAACACCAAATTTTTTAGCTTCTGCAATAGCAGGTTTTGAGTCCTCACGGGGCGGGTCAAACAGCGGTATAAGACCTACAAAGTGGAATTTTTTTTCATCTGGATTTTTGTAGGCAACTCCAAGGGTTCTAAAGCCGTTTTCTGCAAACTCCTCAACCTTTTCGTAGGCTACCTCTTTATCAAACTCCCTTTCGTCACAAAGCTCAATTATTACCTGTGGAGCACCTTTTGAGACAACTATTTCTTTATCATTACACTCTACCAAGGCTTCTGTTCTTTTTCTTACAGGGTCAAATGGAATAAATTTCTTCTGTTTGCACTGTTTTACTTTTTCATAAAGGTTATGTTTTTTAAGCCAGCTAAAAATAGGAATTTCAATAGGGTCTTTGTTCTCTTCTTTAGAGGCCAATGCTGCATAAAACATCAAATCCTCTGACTTATATCCGTCAACAGTGAAAGGAACTGAAACAGTCATCTGATTTTTTGTCAATGTCCCTGTTTTATCAGAGCAAAGGACATCAACCCCAGCAAGCTCTTCAATAGCTGCAAGCCTGCTTACAATAACCTGCCGTTTTGCAAGGTATAAGGCTCCTACAGCCATTGTTACTGTTAAAACTGCTGGAAGAGCAACAGGTATAGCAGCAACAGTTAAAACAAGTGAAAATCTAAGGAGCTCTTTCCAGTCAGCACCTCTGTTTAGCTCAAAAAGCACCATAAGAGCAACTATTATCAAGGTTAAAACAATCAGGAAGTTTCCAACCTTAATAACCATTTCCTGAAAGTGAGAACGCTGTTCCCTTTCAGCTTTTGCAACGAGTTTTACAGTTTTTCCAAAGTAAGTATTTAATCCTGTTGCCACAGCAACAGCTATCATTTCTCCCTGCTTGACAATAGAGTTAGCATAGGCAATGTCTCCAGCTTTTTTTGTAACTGGCAGAGACTCACCTGTAAGGGCAGACTGGTCAACAAGTATAAAATCCCCTTCTATTAGCTTTACGTCAGCAGGGATTATGTCGCCAATTTTTAGTTTTATAATATCACCGGGAACGATAAGCCTTGCATCTATTTCCTGCCACTTTCCATCTCTGAGAACAATGGATTTTCTTGCAAGTTTTTCTTTTAAAACCTTTAACGCAGAAAGGGCTTTATGCTCCTGCCAGAAATCGACTCCAGCATTAACAAAAAGTAAAATCATAATAATTGTAAAGTCTTCCCACTTTTGAACAGACGCTGATAAAATAGCTGCAATCTCAATCATCCACGGAATAGGTCCCCAGAAACGCCTGAAAATCCTGTGCCACAGAGGTTCTTCCTTTTCTGGAATTTCATTTTTTCCGTATTTTTTTAGCCTTTCTTTTGCTTCTTCAGATGAAAGTCCTTTTTCTTTATCTGTCCCAAGCTCCGTTAACGCTTCTTCTACAGATTTATCTTTAAACTCATCTATCACAGCCATTTATCTGCCCTCCCTTTCTTCCTGTTTTTTTCTTTTCAGGTGGTCTGTGATAATGAACCAGCCAGCAAAAAAAGCTCCTCCAATTGCTAAATAACCTAAGTAATAGAAAATACAGAAAAGGATATCTTTTTCACACATCTTCCCCTCCTTATCTTACAACTCTATTACTTAATTTATGATTATTGTTATAATAAAAAAACCCTTTTTGTTATAGAAATTATTAGTTATGTTTACATTTAGAAAAACGATATTTATAGGCTTACTTATAGGAACTCTGTTTTACACGTTTCACGACTTTGTGTTTTACAAGATTGACCCGTGTATGAAGCATGTAGAAACAGCTTACAAAGTTACAGACAAATACTGTGAGATACACGAGAACCTGCACATGCCTTACGTAAAACCATTTGTGCACATCCCAATAAATGAAAAGTTTTCAGAAAGCTACTCATTTAACTACTGCAGACCTCAGCTAAAACCATTAGTATCAGACATTTTCAAACCACCTAAGCTTTCATCCTAAAGATATCTACACCCCCATTCTGTCTTTTTTCAATAAATACACTCAGGAGGAAAGTATGCGTTTAGTTAAAATTATTGCTGTTGCCCTGACTGTTTTCAGCTTCTCTTACGGTGAAACTGTAAAACAACTGATAGATTATGCTCTAAAAAACAGTCCGATAATAAAGTCAAAGATTTACGAAATGAAACAGTCAGAAGGAGAAATAAAGTCTGCTGAAGCTCTGCCAAACCCAGAGGCTTATGTCCAGTTCGGAAGGCTGTACTCCCAGTCAGAAAGCGGTTTTAATCTTACAGAATTTTCTGTTCATCAGCCTTTAAAACTGTGGGGAACAAGGAAAAATGCCGTAGAAGAAGCACTGCTAAAAAAAGAAGCAGCCCAGCTGAAACTTCAGTTTTACAAAAATCAGGTTGCAGGTCAGGTTTATCAGCTTTTTTACCAGACATTATTTGCAAAGGAAGTGCTGTCCATAAGAAAAGAAAATTACAACCTGTCTCTTTTACTGCACAATCTTGTGAAAAAAAGCTACCGTTTAGGGGAAGAAACAAAGCTAAACCTGCTCAGGTCTGAAAAAGAGCTTAAGCTGTCGTATCTTGAGTTTAAACAGGCAGAAAACACCTATCAGTCTAAACTGAGGGAGCTGTCATCTATCGTTGGAAAAGAGATAAAAGATGTTGAAGGAAACATATCAGACATACACAGCCTCCATCAGATACAGCTTGAAAATCTTCCTGAGATAAAATATCTCAGCAAAATATCAGCATCTATTGATAAAGCCATAGAGTTACAAAAAGGATTATCAAAACCGCAGATAGGTATTGAGTTTACAGCCGGTGAAGATGCAGCAGAACTTGGAAAGTATGAATTTGGCATTGGAATAACAGCTTCTGTCCCTGTTTTTTACAGAAATCAAGGTGAGATAATAAAACTGATAAACCAGAAAAAAAGCGTTCTGTTTGAAAAGAAACAGAAGGAGCTGTTTTACCGGTCAAAAATAAAAAACATAAAAAGCCGATACAGTCTGCTGAAATCACAGATTAATGAGTTAGACAGACAGATACTACCTTCCATTTCACAGGCATTAAAATTAGCTGAAAAAAGCTACAAAATGAGAGCCATCACACTGTTTGAACTTTCTGACATAAAGAAACAGTACTTTGAGACCCTTATGTATAGAGCAACCCTGCTCAAAGAAATACACAACACTATTGGAGAATACATAAAAATAGGAGGAATGAGATGAGAAAGGTTATAGCAGTTTTAGTAGCAGCTCTGATAAGCATAAATGCATTTGCAGGAGGAGGACACGGACACGACGAACATTTAGATGAAGAGTTTATCCTGACCAGAGAAGTTATAGATAAATTAGGAATAAAATGGGAAAAGGTCAGCCAGAGAGAGGTATCCCTGAAAAAAAGATACCCTGCTGTGGTAAAGGACGACCTTACACTTTCTGAAGCTATATACTCACCTGTAGAAGGGGTAATCAAAAAGCTGTTGGTAAAGGAGGGAGACCCTGTAAAAAAAGGACAGAAATTAGCTCTCATATACTCTCCAGAAATCAAAAGATTAATTGCCCAGATAAAATTAACAGAGGTTCAGGTTAAAAACCTGAAAGCCATATACGAAAGGGAAAAGGAGCTTTACAACTCTGAGGTTATTCCATACGGCAGGTACTTTCAGGCAAAGGTTAACTATGAAAATGTATTAGGAAAGCTAAAAGCACTGAAAGAGTCCTTAAAAGCATATGGAGAGATTGAGGGACACCTGCTAATTTTAAAGTCCCATATAGACGGTTATGTTGCAAAACAGAATGTTGTTTTAGGGGACAGTGTTGATATCAGCAAACTGATTTTCAAAATACACTCCCACGAAAAACTGTGGGTTGTTGCAATGGTTCCAGTAGAAGAGACTGTGCTGTTTAAAAAAGGAATGAAGGTTGAAGTCATATCTCCACTGGGAAAAACCACAGGTATTGTGGATTTTATCAGCCACAAGGTTGACCCACAGACAAAGAGAAATGATGTAAGGATTATCGGCGACAACTCTAACGACACTCTCAAACCAAACATGTTTGTAGATGTTCTGCTGAAAAAGGAAAGCATAAGGGGGCTGTTCATTCCAGAAAGTGCAGTGGTCATAAAAGATGGAAAGTACTTTGCTTTTATCAAAGATGGGGAACATGTGAAGCCTGTAGAACTGTTTTTAGGACAGAAAATAGACGGATACTACAGAGTGATAGATGGACTAAAAGAGGGAGATTACATCATCACAGAAGGAACAGCATTCCTCAAAAGCAGATTCTTAGCTGAAACAGAAGGGCATTAAGGAGGTTAGCAATGATAACAAACATTCTCAGATATAGACTGTTAGTGATATTTGCCCTTATAGGAATACTCTCTTACGGTTATTACGCATTCAGAACCATTCCTGTTGATACATTTCCTGACCCTACACCACTGCAGGTAAACATATACACTGAAGCTCCCGGATACTCTGCTGAAGAAGTGGAAGCATTAATCACCAAAAAAATAGAGACAGTAATGTCTGGAATAAAAGATGTGGAAACTGTAAGAAGCACTTCCATACCAGGGCTGTCTTACATTGCAATATTCTTCAAAAATGGAACGGACATATATTTTGATAGAAGGCTGGTAATGGAAAAACTGCCAGAAGCCCAGAGCCAGCTACCTGAAGGTATTGTCCCTATTATGGGACCTAACACTTCAGGACTTGGTAATGTGCTCATCTACGCCCTCGTATCAAACAACCCTAAATATTCCCTCACAGACCTGAAAGCTATTCAGGAATGGCTTGTTAAACCTATACTCAAATCTGTTGACGGAGTAGAAGATATATCACAGTGGGGTCCAGAAAAAGCATTTCTGATAAAACCCTATCCAGAAAAACTGCTAAAATACGGAATAACGTTAGGAGACATATTTGAAGCAGCAGAGAAAAATGGCGGTCTTGCAGGTGGAGGATACATAAAAACTCCAGAAGGAGACCTTGTTGTCAGAGCTGTTGCCAGCATAACGGACATAAAGCAGATACAAAACATTCCTGTAAAGGTAGAGCACGGAACAGTTATAAGAATAAAGGATGTGGCTGATGTTGAAGAAGGAGAGGTTCCCCAGAGGAGAGGAGCATTCACCCTCAACGGAAAGGAGGTTCAGGGAAACATCGTCCTTAAAAGGGTTCACACAAATACTAAAGAACTGATACAGAAACTAAAAGCAGAAATAGACAGAATAAACAGAGATGTTTTACCTGAAGGTGTAAAGATAAAAATTCTTTACGACCAGTCCTACCTTACAGACAAGGCACTATCAACGATAGAAAAGGCACTATTAGAAGGTATCATTCTTGTCTCTATTGCCATGATGATATATCTGTGGAATGTGAGGGCAGCTGTCTTAGTAATACTCTCTATACCATTTACCCT
>JALSNI010000076.1 GCA_026987075.1 Persephonella sp.
CTCTTACCTGATTTCTTATTCTGTTCAATATCTCTTTTCTCTGGGGGATTGTATCTATTTTGTTTATCACAATAACGGCAGGTTTTGTATATTTTTGAATCAGATGGGCAATCTTTGTGTCCTGCTCTGTAGCTCCTTCCTGTGCATCTATGACGTGAACAATCACATCAGCTTTTTTTATTGCTTCAAGTGTTCTTCCTACACTGAAAAACTCTATACCGTAATCAACTCTTGATTTTTTTCTTAAGCCTGCCGTGTCTAAAAACAGGAATTTGTGACCGTTCCATTCAAAAAGTGTATCAATCACGTCCCTTGTTGTTCCGGGTATGTTGGAAACAACAGCCCTTTCTTCTCCAAGTATTGCGTTCAGCAGTGATGACTTTCCTGCATTTGGTTTTCCAACAATTGCAACCTTTATAACATCTTTTTTCTCTTCTTCTTTTTGTTCCTGATATGCTTCCCTTTCGTATTCTGGAATATGTTTCACAATCTCGTCTAACAACTCTGCTACTCCTGTCCTCTGAATAGAAGAAACAGGTATAACCTTTTCAAATCCAAGCTCATAAAACTCATAAACTCTGTCTTCCTGCTGGGGATTGTCTATTTTGTTAACAGCTACAATAACAGGTTTGTCAGTTTTTCGAAGCAAATCGGCAATGTCTTTATCTGCCTGTGTAAGTCCTTCTTTCCCATCTACAACAAACACGAACAGGTCTGAAAGCTCAAGCTCTTTTTCTATCTGTTTCCTCAGATATGGGGCAAACCTGTCTGTATCTTTCTCTATATAACCTCCTGTATCCACAAGCTCAAAGGGAATGCCCTGCCACTGAGCTGTTGCAACAATCCTGTCCCTTGTAACTCCCGGTATGTCTTCAACAATGGCTTTCCTTTTTCCTATAATCCTGTTAAAAAGTGATGACTTTCCTACATTAGGTCTTCCAATAATAGCAACTCTAAACATTTTTTCTCCTTGAAACGATATTATTTTTATATAAAATTTTGTTATTAAAAATATTCTAATTGAAGGGGAACAAGAATGTTCGCTAAATTAACTTTATTTCTATTATCCTTTATAACTGTTTCCTATGCTGCTGTTTCAGATGGAGCTTTAGAATTTAAGCCGATTAAAAACAGTTTCAATAAGGAAGAGAGTGTTTGTTTTGTTTTAAAAAACAACTCTGACAGCAAAGTTTTTCTTCCTTCTTCAGCTCCATGGGCTGTTTTTGAAGATAAAAAGTTTGAAAAAGTTATATTTTCTCCAATAGCTACCCAATCTATTGTTGAGATTAAGCCTTCACAGGAAAAAAAGTGGTGCTGGAAGCAGAAAGATTTTAATAAAGAGCAGGTTCCTTCTGGAGAATACACAATAAGACTGACAGTATTTAAAGATGGGAAAAGACTTTTCCTTACTTCTACAGTTAAGATAAATAACTCCCAGTGATAAATTTCAGGAGGTCATTTGAAAGCTAATTTCATAAGGAATACTCTATTTTTTTCTCTGGCTACCTTTATTAGCAGAATTTTAGGTTACTTAAGAGATGCTACGATAGCTTATGTTTTTGGTGCAAATGCTCTAACTGATGCCTTTTTTGTTGCGTGGAGAATCCCAAACACACTGAGACAGCTTGTTGCAGAAGGAAGTTTTAATGCTGCATTTATACCGATTTTTACTGAACTTGAGAGGAATAATCATAATTATGCAAAGTTATATGCATCTTCCCTTTTTTCCTTTTATACTCTGATTCTTTCTTTTTTAACATTTGTTGTAGTTATATTTTCTGACTTTTTTGTCTCTGTGATAGCTCCTGGTCTCAGTGAGAAGGGAACTTTAGATGAGGCATCTAAACTCCTTAAGATTGTTTTTCCTTATCTTGTTTTAGTCGGCTGGGTATCTTTTTTTATGGCATTACTTAACACAAGGAACAGATTTTTTATACCTGCTGTTTCCCCAGCTCTCCTGAATTTATCTTTCATATTATCTGCCTTTTTCCTCTCTGGATATACAGGGATATATTCCCTCGCTATTGGTGCTCTTATTGGGGGGATGTTACAGGTTTTTCTCCAGATACCTTTTCTTATCTGGGAAGGTTTAATTCCCCGTGTCTCTTTTAAATACGTGAAAGAGATAAAAGAAACTATGAAAAGGCTTTTACCTGCTTTTGCTTCTTTCGGGATTAGCCAGTTTGCTTTTATTGTAGATACTGTGATTGCTTCGTTCCTTTTAGGAGGAGCTATATCTTATCTTTATTATGCAAATAGAATTTTTCAGCTTCCTATAGGTTTGTTTGCAGTAGGATTAGGTAATGCCTTGCTCGTTTCCCTTTCTAAGCATTATTCAGAAAATAATGTAGAGGCTTTTAAAAAGGATCTTAGTATAGGTATTAGATTTGCTATTTTTATTTCTCTACCTGCAACAGCAGGAATGGTCGTGTTAGGAAAGGAGATAATATCTGTTCTTCTTCAAAGGGGGGAGTTTACAGAAAAAGATACATCTATGACATTTTTAGCTCTTGTTGGTTATTCTGTGGGATTAATCGGATATGCCCTTTCCAGACCATACAAAAGTGCCTTTTTTTCTATAGGTGATACTAAAACTCCTCTTTATTCAACTGCTTTTGGACTTATTATCAGTATTACATCTGCCTTGATTTTTGGATTTGTTTTAAACTGGGGAGTATTGGGGCTTGCTCTTGCTTCTTCTTTGGGGGGTATATCAGGGTTTTTGTATCTGTATTTCCTGTCTGAGTTTGAAATTGATAGAGCAGGTGTGCTCAGAACGGCAATAAACAGTTTTATTGCTACAGTTTCTATGGTGTTTGTTCTGTATGTGCTGAAAATATTTTTTACACGAGATTGGGTTATAGTAGCTGTTGGGGTTCCATCTGGTATTTTAGTTTTTCTTGTTATAAGCTATCTTATGAGGGAAGAAACTATCAAGTCTATAAAAAGGCTATAATTAGCTGTTTTTAATTTCTTTGATGTCTTCTTTCCGTAGAACTCTAACTATGCTTGTTGAACCTGTGATGCCTCCAACAAAACCAAGAAGTGCTATTGTAATTTCATCTTCAGAAAAGTCTCTCTCGTAAGCATAATGAATAAACTCTTTCAGCATCTCATCAGAGCTGAGACCTTCTTCTATTATCATGTATGGCTCAACTCCCCAGACGATGTTTAGTCTTCTGAAAGTCTTTATGTCGTGTGTTATCCCTAATATTCTGCATTCTGGTCTGAATTTTGACACATTGACTGCTGTTCTACCTGACCGTGTGAAAGCTACAATAGCTTTTGCTTTTACATCCCTTGCGATATTACTTCCTGCAGATGCAACAGCTGTTGTTGGGTCGCTGACAGGTCTTTCTCTGTAAAACTTATAAATCTTTTCTGTTTCTACTATGGTTCTGTGCATAACTTCTACTGCTTCAACAGGGTATTTTCCCACAGCTGTTTCGTCCGAAAGCATCACAGCGTCTGTTCCGTCTAAAACTGCATTAGCAATGTCTGAAACTTCAGCTCTGGTAGGTCTGGGAGATGTGAGCATTGAGGTAAGCATCTGTGTTGCTGTTATGACAGGTTTCCCGGCATCGTTACACTTTTTTATAATCATCTTCTGTATTACAGGAACTTTCTCCATATCAATCTCAACTCCAAGGTCTCCTCTTGCTACCATAATCCCATCAGCTTCTTTAATAATGCTGTCTATATTATCTACTGCTTCGTGTTTTTCTATTTTTGCAAATACTGGAGGGTCTCCACCATTTTTCTTTATAAAATCTTTAGTTTCTACCACATCATCAGCAGACTTTACAAAAGATAGTGCAACAATGTCTATTCCAGCTTCAATACCAAAAAGTATGTCTTTTTTGTCTTTTTCTGTTAGTGCTGGTATGTCAAGTTTTATATTTGGGAAATTAACTCCCTTTCTTGATGAAAGCATACCTCCAACAATAACACTGCATAAAACCCCTTCTTCGTCAGTATCTATCACTTTTAATCTAATCATCCCATCTGCTACATAAATTCTGTCACCTACCTTTAGCTGGTCTAAAATTTCTGGATGATTTAAACTTATCTTTTCTCTATTCCCAACGATTTGCCTTTTTACTATCTTAATTTTGTCTTCGTAATGAAGGTAAAAAGGTTTTTCTAAATCGCCTATTCTTATTTTAGGTCCTGATAAATCCTGCAGAACTGCAATCTCTTTCCCTACTTTTTTAGAAACCTTTCTTATCTTTTCAATATTTTCTCTGTGGGTGTTGTGGTCACCGTGGGAAAAATTAAGTCTAAACACATCAACGCCTGCTTCTATCAGACTTTTCAGGCTGTCTTCTGAATTTGATGAGGGCCCAACTGTGGCAACTATTTTGACTTTTTTCATAAATGCACCATATTTTATATTTTGATAATGATTACTGGTAGAATTTAAATTTATTATATAATATTAATATTCTGATGTTAAATAGTTTTTTAATTTTTGGGATATGTTCTATATCATAGTATACCTAATAGTATATTAATATTAATATTATTATTATTAAAAAATAAAGAAATTTATTAACCAAAGGGTGGCGGCAGATGGAAAAAAATATTAAGAGAAGAAATACACAGCAGAGGAAGGTTATATTAGACATCCTCAGGTCTACAGACATACATCCTACTGCAGACTGGATTTATGAGAGAGCAAGGCAGTACATACCTAACATCAGTCTGGGAACAGTTTACAGAAACCTGAAGATACTGAGGGACGAAGGGCTGATTTTAGAGCTGAATGATGGGAAGCAGAGCAGATTTGACGGTAGAATAGACGAGCATTTCCACTTTAAGTGTTCCAACTGCAACAGCATATATGATGTGGATACTGAAGATGCTGTAAGGATAAACGAAGAAATTCTACAGAAAGAAGGATATCAGGTTCACAGCTATGACATAACCTTCACAGGTATATGTCCTAAATGTAATGGTTCCCAGAATTGAGAAAGATAGTCAGCCCTATTAACAGCAGACCTGATAGGCTTCCACCGGGACAGCACTGGAGTAGCCGTCTTCACATTCTTGGTATATCTGAGCCTCCAGATGTAGACCTTTCTGCCTACAGACTGAAAATTTTTGGTGAAGTGGACAGTCCTGTTGTTTTAACGTGGGATGACATAATTTCCTTTGAAAAGGTCGAGCTTATAGCAGACTTTCACTGTGTTACGCGGTGGAGCTGTCCAGACGTCCACTGGACAGGCTTTCACGTGGAGGAGATTAAAAAGATAGTCAGTATAAAAGAAAGTGCAAAGGCTGTTATGATTCATTCCCTTGATGGATATACAACAAACGTCCCATTAGAATACTTCTTTGACGAGGATGTTATATTTGCTTATAAACTGTTTGATAAGCCTCTTCCATCTGACCACGGCTATCCCCTCAGACTTATAGTGCCAAAGCTGTACTCATGGAAAAGTGCTAAATTTGTTAGTGGCATAGAATTTATGACAGAAAACAGACCTGGTTACTGGGAGCAGAGGGGATATCACATTTTAGGAGACCCATGGAAAGAACAGAGGTATTCCCTGTAGAGCTTATAAACAGACTAAAAGAAGAAACTTTCCGTCTCATATCTATCCCCAGCCATAGAGACTGCTCCCAGATAAACGAATACATAAAAGAAAGGTTATCCTTTATCCCTTTCAAAGACCAGCCTGTTGGTAAAAGAAATCTTTACAACATCTACAGTGTCAGTCTAAAAAAGCCTGTTCTCATTAATACCCACGTTGATACTGTTCCACCTATAACAATGAAAAATCCTTTTAATCCAGTTGAAAAAGATGGAAAGATATACGGTAGAGGAGCAGCGGACACAAAAGGGCTTATTGCTGCGCTGATAATAGCCTTAGAAGATTTCAAAAAAAACTTTCCTGATAAGGAAATACCTGTATCTGTTGCCTTTACTGTTGATGAGGAGCAAAATACAGCACTTGGCTCAGAAAGACTTGTTCAGCTTCTTGACGGAATTAAAAGTGTTCTTGTTTTAGAGCCCACCTACGGAAGGATATGCACAAGGCAGATGGGAGCATACGAGTTTGTTATGGAGATAACTGTCCCTTCTGCCCATGGTGCAGAATTTGAGAAGTTTAAAAATCCATCTAAAGAGGCCTTCAGATTTGTTCAGAAGATAG
>JALSNI010000077.1 GCA_026987075.1 Persephonella sp.
CTCTTATAACCTTTATGTTTGACCCTGAGATATATTTCCTTGACGAACCTACAGTGGGGCTTGACCCTGTATCCAGCAGTTTTCTGAAAGACCTTATAAAAAAACAGTCAGAGAGAAATAGACTTGTAGTCCTCACTTCCCACATAATGAGTGAAGTTGAAGAGGTTGCAGACGAGATTGTATTCTTGCTTGAAGGAAGTATTTATATCACAGGTTCTGTTGAAGAGATAATAAAAAACTCTGGAGAGAAAAATCTTGAAAGGGCAATAGCAAAACTGATGGAGAAGAGCTACAATGCTTAAGCTTTTGAAGTATGAGTTTTACAACATGTTCAGAAATAAATGGATTGTTTTTTATTTTTTGTTTTTTCTTATTCTGACATCTTCGCTGTTTTATTTTGCAAAAGAACCTGCAAAGGTTGTTTCTACCCTTCTTCAGATTGTGATTTTAGTTGTTCCCCTTATCAGCCTTATACTGGGAACGATATTTATGTATGATTCACGAAATTTTATTGAGCTTCTACTATCACAACCTATAGACAGAAAAAAGATATATATATCAAAATATCTTGGAACTACCATATCCCTGTCTGTCAGTTTTATACTGGGAGTTTTACTGCCTTACGTGTACTTTCTGAAAAACCCTGACATTACTCCAGAGTATTTCCTATATTTTTCTCTCATTCTGTCAGGAACATTTATGACGTTCATATTCATTGCTTTTGCATTTATGATATCAACTTTTTTTGAAGACAGGGTGAAAGGTTTTGGAGTTTCTATTCTTCTGTGGCTCTACGTTACTCTAATATACGATGGTATCATTTTATTTGTAATCATATATTTCAGGGAATACCCCCTTGAAAAACCTGTTCTAATACTATCTATACTTAATCCTGTTGATATCGCAAGAATTTTTACAGTGCTACAGCTTGATATAGCAGCACTTTTAGGATATACAGGAACAATATTCAAGCAGTTTTTTAATACAAAGTTAGGAATATTCCTATCACTTGGAGTTATGCTCCTATGGACATTGATTCCACTTTTAACGGGACTTATTAAATTTACAAAAAAAGATTTTTAGGAGGAAAAGATGAAAAAGGCAGTTATTTCCCTGCTATTACTTGTTGTTATGATTAATTCATATGGCATAACAAGAGAGGATGCAGAAAAAAATCCCATACTGAAAGGGAAACTCCTCGCCAAAAGATGTGCATGGTGTCATGACGTTAACAGAACCCTGATTGCTCCTCCTTTCAAAGTAATTTTGAAAAAATACAGTAATGTTTCTGAAGAAACCCTGAAAAAGCGTTTTTTCAATGTTATCAAAAATGGTAGTAAAGGAAAATGGACTGAATGGATTAAAAAGAATGTAAAAGTAAAAATGGGAGAGGTTGACCAGATGTATATGCCTCCACAGAAACCTTATTATAACGATGAGGAAATTAATCTCATTGTTAACTGGCTACTGAGCCTAAAAAAGTAATCACTTCATTTTTACTGGAGCTTTAATGTTTATTTTTCCTGACTTTTTAAATATTAATGTGAATTTTAACATACTATTAACATTAACTGGCTCTTTCAGTCCCATTATCATAATGTGGTATCCACCAGGTTTTAGCTCAACTGTAGAATGGGGCGGTATTTTTAGCTGATGGACGTGAACCATTTTCATAACTCCATCTTCGTTAACTGTTTTATGTATCATAACCATCTTTGCAATATCCGTTTTCACTGCCGTCAGGGTATCAGATTCATCTCCACTGTTTTTGATAATCATAAAAAGTGCAGTATTTTTTGCATTTGGTGGAACAGCCCTCACCCACGGGTTAATAATCTCTATCTGTGGCTGACTGTAAGAGATGCTAAAAAAGATTAAAAACAAGCCAACTATTTTTCTCATAGTTTTACTCCCCAAAGTATTTAATAACATAAATAATATCCTGTGCTATCTTCTCAGGGTCATCATTTGCAGGTCTGAATATAAGCCTCATAATACCGTTTTTATCTATAAGATAGATAAATGCAGTATGGTCTATCAGATACCCAACCTCTGGGTTATTCTTTAAAGGAACCTTTTCGTAATAAGCTCTGAACATCTTTGCAACTTTTTTTATCTCTTCAGGACTGCCTGTAAGACCTGTTATGTGCCTGCCGTCAGGGTCGTAAAAAGATATAAACTTCTTTAAAAGCTCAGGTGTATCCCTTTCTGGGTCAACAGATATGAACAGAACATGAACTTTATCCTTGTATTTTCCAAGCTTTTCAAGGGTTTCTTTTATCCTGAGCATAGATGTGGGACACACGTCTGGACAGTATGTATAACCAAAAAACACAAGAAGATACTTTCCTCTAAAATCTGATAGGCTTACTCTTTTTCCGTTCTGGTCTGTAAGTGTAAAATCATTTATTTTCTGTATATATGGGTATCCATAGAACTGGTGGGCATAGCTAACAGCTGTGATAAGCACTACCAAAAGAAAAGACCACAGTTTATAAAAATGTTCCATTACCAATCCTCCAGTAATAATTGTATCACTAATATCTATCTTAATTTATGTCTCTTTCCCATATATATCTATTGACCTGTATCAATGCTTGATAATATTACAACATTTATCTTTAATTTTAAATATATTTAATGTTAAAATTATATCAAAATTAACTTAAAGATAACAAGGAGGGCGAGATGAGAAAGCTTTTAGCAGCAGGATTGTTAGTTCCAGCTATTTTCTCTTTTTCTTCTGCTCAGGAAATAATTAAAGTAAAGAAAATCACTGTAGCTGAAGAAGTAACAGAAGAAGAAACAAAAGGAGAAACAAGAGAGGCAACAGAGGAAGAGATAAAGATAACCCGTCAGATAGATGTTGGAGAAATACTGTCAAACCTGTTTCCAGAGATAAATCACATCAGAAAAGGAGGAACAGCCAATGATATTACTGTAAGAGGGTTTGGCAGAGATAACATAAATGTTTTGTTAGATGGGATGAGAATTTATGGAGCCTGTCCCAACAGAATGGACCCTGCCATATTCCACATGTCAACAAGACAGGTGAAGGAAGTTCAGATTTTGGAAGGTCCATTTGATGTCGAAAGTCAGGGCTCTTTAGCTGCTGTGGTAAACCTTATATCCAAAGACCCAGAAAAAGGGATAGGAGGCTCTGTATATTTCACAGGAGGATACTTTGATTACATGCACGGAGGGTTTGAAGCATACGGAGGAAACGACAAAGTAAAAGTTTTGGTAGGATACAGCAAACAGTTTTCACATCCTTACAAATCTGGAGAGGGTAAAAGAATTACTGAATATCCTACAGGCAGGTCAGCATATAAACCTTCAGAACTTGACCATACTGCATTTAACATTGACAATGTATGGGTTAAAACTGTGATAAATCCAAATGATGAAAACACCATAAAAATTAACTACGGATTTGATGAAGCTAAAGATGTTCTGTATCCCTATCTTATGATGGACGCAGTTTACGACAGAACACACAGAATAAACGGTGAATACGAGATAAAACCTTTAGGTATAAAGGTATCAGCTTACTGGAACTTTGTTAAACACGACATGCAGGACAGATGGAGAGTTAGTTCTTCTGGGTGGAGCAGAGGATATATGATGAGAACACTGGCAAAAACAAAAACATATGGAGCAAAAGTCGTAAAAAGCTGGAATATAGGAGGAGTTAACCTGAAAACAGGAGTTGATGCCTATCTGAGGAACTGGAAGGCAGACAATGTTATTATGAATTTAGATAACAGAGGAATGATTCCTGACGTTGATATAAAAAATGTAGGGGCATTCATAAAGGGAAGCAAAAAGGTAAATAACTTTATAATCTCTGCAGGTTTTAGAATAGACAGAACCAAATCAAAAGCTAACCCAAATGCCCTTGGAACAGCAAATTCAACCCTTTACAGTGCATACTACGGCACAAACTACAGTCTTTCAAAAACAGATACATATCCTTCAGGAAACGTTGTAGTCAGATACAGGTTAGACAGAAGGTCTTCTATTTATGTAGGTTTTGGACATACTGTTAGAGTTCCAGACCCGGAAGAGAGATACATTGCCCTTAGAAAACCTATGACAAAGCCAAACTGGGTGGGAAATCCAAACCTGAAAAGAACAAAAAATAATGAGATAGATGCAGGATTTGAGTATTACATAGGTCTGTTTGGAATAAAGGGAAATATCTTTTACAGTGATTTAACAGACTATGTTTATCTTTATAAGCTGACAACAGGTCCAAAACCTGCCCAGTCTTACCAGAACATAGATGCTCACATTTACGGTGGAGATATCACAGTTATAGGAATGCTCACAGATACTGTCTCTGTAGAAGCTGGAGCTGCATACCAGAGAGGTAAAAAAGACAGCGGAAATTACACAGACAGGGATCTTGCTGAGATACCACCACTGAAAACAAGACTTGCCGTTAAATACGACAATGGAACAGTTTTTGGCCAGATAGAAGGAATTTATTCTGCAAGACAGGGAAATGTTGACTCAGATCTTCAGGAACAGCCAACAAAATCCTACTATGTGGTAAACATAAAAACAGGTATAAATGCAGGAAACAGGGCATTTATTGGCATAGGAATTGACAATCTGTTTGATAAAAATTACTATACTCACCTGTCATACCTGAGAAATCCCTTTTCCACAGGCACAAAAGTTCCAGAGCCAGGAAGATTTGTTTATATGAATGTAAATTACAGGTTTTAGTGCCTGCCGCTAATACCCCTGCTACCTTTGGTGTGTTGTTTTCAATGCCTGCCAACTGCGGCAGGCTTTTTTATCTCGTTTAAATGGATAAGTTTTGTCTCATCATTATAAACAACAACTTTGTTTTTCCCTGACCTTTTAGCCCTATAAAGAGCAATATCCGCCTTTTTTATAAGTTCATATGATGAATCAAGTGGAGAGAATGTAGCAACCCCTATGCTGACTGTAACAGGAGGAATGTTCTCCCCTTTTATTTTTTCAATAAGCAATCTTATCTTTTCTCCTAAAATTCTTCCCCCTTTTTCATTAGTATCTGGACAGATAATTATTATTTCCTCACCACCTAATCTTCCTACAGTATCAATTCTTCTTACATTTTTTCTTATTAAGTTAGCTACAATCTGTAAAACTTTATCTCCAACATTGTGACCGTATTTATCGTTTATCTGTTTAAAGTTATCTATGTCTATCAGGATTACGCATAAGCTTCTATCAAAGCGGCGAGCTCTTTTTATTTCTTCTTCTAACTTACTAAAAATGTAATGCCTGTTGTAAAGACCTGTCAGCTGGTCTGTAATGGCTACTTTTTTAAGTTTTTGGTAAGATTTCAGCAAAGCTGTTTCAAAGATATAAGCCAAAAGAAATATTACCATATAAGCTGTTAATGCCTGTCTTATTTCTACATAACTGTATGCTATGGGAACAACTTTTCTCATATTTAAATACACTAACAGTGATATCACAAACATTAAAACAATATTCCATATAACCCCTTCTTTGTTCCCCTTTAGAAAAAGAGAAAGTATAGGAAATGTATAAATCCAGTATATGCCCGTCCTTTCGTATCCTCCATTTACGATGATAGCAATAATCAACAGTATAAGCCCGAAAAGTATTAAATTTTCTGCAAGTTTTATGTTATTGTATAGCCTTAGAACGATTCCTATTAACACACCTCCCGTAGCAAGTAGTGCTTCAAAAAGAGCCATAGGAACATCATTATTTATGTAGTGCAAAGCAGACATTATGTATAGAACAGGAGCTCCAACAAGAACAAAGAGATATATTAACCTGATTTTGTCTATTTCTAAAGCAGACAAATTATTTTTTATAATAACACCTCACCCCCTACAAAAACCTCCAATAAAAATATAAACAATTGAAAAAAATTTTGCAAAATGATTACAACAGATTATATATTAGATGTATGCTTAATTTACTATATTTGCTATCCAGTATCTATATTAATACTGCTAAACTTAGAAGAAAGTTTTATTTCAAAGGAATACTAAAATCCAAAAAACTCCCGGTTCCTGTTATATCCATAGGAAATCTGTCTGTTGGTGGAACTGGAAAAACGCCTCTTACTATATTC
>JALSNI010000078.1 GCA_026987075.1 Persephonella sp.
GGAACAACTTCATAATGAATTGGATTAGTTCCTGCTCTTTTCCTTCTATCATGTGGATTTATTATTTCTAAAGAAAGTTTATCAAAATAAGTCGGATAAAATATTACTCTTCCTTTGTGGGTTTGAAATTCTAAAGGTAGGTCTCTCTGATTATTCCCTAACCTTTTAGATAATTTATTCTTAATAACATCAAGTAATTTATCTTTACTACTAATATTCTTAACTTCATTTATTAAATCTCTATCAACTTCTAAGCCAAGCTCAAAAAGTATAAACTCTAAAAGTTTTTCCTTTGCTTTTTTCGAATCTTTACTTTTATCAAAAATATGACTTTCTATTGCCTTTATACTTTCCGAACCTGCTCCAAAAACTCTTAAAAAGCTTTCTATTTTTTTTCTTTTATTATCTAAATCTGTTTCCTCATTTATTAAATCTCTAAAAGCAGTTGCTAATGCTCCCTTCCAACCAGAACCTCTAATCATTGGAACTTTAAAATTTGTTTCTTTCAAAATAGGATTTTGAATTATGTAAAACTCATCATCATCTTTTGAAAAATAAGGAGCTTTTAATTTAAATTTAAACCAGATTGCAAAAGAGTGCTTAGGAAGTTTATTAATATAATCTTGTAAGCCCGTAGGATTATCGTAAATTCCAGATATTAGTTTTATTTTTTGAATATTATTATCATTGTTAAAATTTATATACTCATTTTCTTTTTCAATTATCTCATTTTTTAACCAATTTAAAGGGAAATCTTTTAATGTTTCATTAGATTTATAATCTTTTAACTTTTTTGCTAATTGGTTTTCACACTTATTTTTACTATTTCCAGCTTTTACACAATCATTTATCTCTTTCTTTAGAAACTTAAATTCATTTAAAAAGATGTGTTTGTTATTTCTGTTTAGATACCAATTTTGTCCACTTCTAAAAAGATAATTTTCTATTTTTCCTTTGCTTTTTGGTTTAAAATAATATTTACAATAAGTTATATATTCAGCTAAATTCTCAACTTTTTCTATGTTTATTTCTATTGAGGCCTCAAACTTATTCATCACTTATACCTTCCAAGTTTAATAAACCAGCAATAGATAGAAAACCACCTTTAAGTTGTCCTTGTTCTTCATAATATATAAATGGAAGTATTTTAGAACCTTGAGGAACATAAGATAAATCTCTGGTATTACCTGTTTTCCCAAATATTTTATGTCTTAATTCTTTATTTGTATTAAAGTTTGCTCTTTGTTTAGACTTCTCTTTTATTAATTTCTTTATCAGATTAATAAAAGAAGAATTGGAAACAGAATCTTCAAGTATCCTAATTTTTGAGTTTTGTTGTGTCAAGTCACGAAAATTGGTCACTACCAATAACAAATCGGAAAGTTTTTTATCCACCCATTCTTCATTTATCTGACTAAACAAAAATGTATCTTTTTCCCAATTATTTATTAACTTGTCGCCTGTTTTAACCTCTAAAATCTTTAACCTCCCATATCCTATATTCCACTTTCCACCCCAAAAACCATATTTATCCATAAAGGTTAAAAGAGGATAAAAGATACTTTCTAAGATTTTTTCTTCTACCTTAAAAACAACTTGTAATTTTCCATAAAAGTAAGGATGGGCAAAGAAAAATACTGACCAATTATTGTTACTTTTTGGGGGACAATCTCTGTTTTCTTTGATTTCATAAGTCGATTTATTAAAACAAATTTTAGTAGGTAAGTTTAGCTTATTCCCAAAACAATAATCCTCTAAATACTTTATATCTTTAATCTCTACTAAACTTCTCCAGTTTGTAGTCCCAAAAATTATTGATGGTAAAGGTATATTTTGCTCTAAAAGACATTCTATTTTTGCTTCAAAGGAATTTCCTTTTTCAACTAAACATTTTTTAAACTTATCTCTATCAACTTCTTTTTCAAATCTACCTGATTTTTTATTGAAATCATCTTCGTCGCAAATTCTTGAAAAATAACAAATAACTTCAAACCAAAATCTCAAACTTCCTATTAAAGAAGATGGTCTGATTTCACTATTATTTTGCCAGGCATCTCCAGTCCAGAGAGGAGTTATTGTTTTAAATTTTACCAATACTTCTTTTTTAGCCAATCTATAAAACCTCCACCATGCCAAAACCTTGGGAGTTTTTTGCTCCTAAGCCTGTGTCGTAAACAGTTTTAAATATTTCTGGGTCTGTTTTTATTTTAAACTCTCCCTCATAGGCTTCTATTAGAAAATCTTTGTATTTTATTCTGGCTTTTCTTATGTTTTTGACTGGCTTTATTTCAAATGGGAAATCTTCTATTTTTTTGTTTTTCAGGATGTAGTATTTCTTTTTTATGTTTTCTTTTAAAAGGGTTTCAAACTCTTTATCATCTGGATTATAGTATTTATAGAATTTTTTGCCGTTTTTTTGCACTGTCTGGTAAGCTGTTATTGGAGACAGAGTTTTCACTGTCATTTCTTCACTAAACTCTGGCTTTGGTAGAACTTCTATGGCTTCTATATAAAGGTGATTTTTTCCAAGAGTTATTTTGTCTTTTTTTATAAAATTCTCTCCCCAGCTTTTTGATATATCATCAATTCCTGAGGATATGTAAAGCGTTATTGGAGTTTTGAATTTTATTCTTTTTCTGTCTTTCTGGATTATGAAATGCTCTGACATAATTTTGGAAAATGTGAAAAGTTTAAATTTTCTACCGTTGTAAAAGAATCCTATATCGTGCAGAAATTTGGATAAATAAGGGGGAAGACTTTTGTAAAGCATACCTTGAACTGTTGGTGAATGGTGCAAAGGTAAGGATATATACTCCCTTTCAGAAGAAAGTTTTATTGACAGTCTCATTTTCCCCCTCGCTGAATTTATCATAATAAATATAAATGCGTGATGTCAAATATTTTGTAATTGAGACAAAATAGAAGAATTAAGTGTACCTTTCCATAAAAAAACATTGATTGTCAATGGTTTGTCGATGTCTAAAAAACAGCTCTTTTTGAGACTCATTTTCACAGGTTAAAACGGCAAAAATTAGGATTTTAGCCTTATATATCAACGATTTGTCAATCTCCAGGGTTTTTTGCAGGATTGGAGGTTGACAGAAAATTAACTTCATTTGACAGGATTTATAGTTTTTTGTATATTTAAAATCAGTTAAGTTTTACAACGGTTTCTTGACAACAGAATAGGAAATTAATTTTATGGGTTTTTAGCGTACCTATGAGGAATTGAAACTTTCCGGCAGGCTAAACGCATCAAGTATTGTTGCGTGTTTTTAGCGTACCTATGAGGAATTGAAACGAGAAGAAATACGAAAAACTCAAAAATAAAGACCCGTTTTTAGCGTACCTATGAGGAATTGAAACTAAGAGTTGGAAACGAAACTTATAAAGTGTTGGGAGTTTTTAGCGTACCTATGAGGAATTGAAACATAGCTTCAGTCTTTCTAAACCCGCTTTCTGCTATGTTTTTGTTTTTAGCGTACCTATGAGGAATTGAAACGAAAGGAGTTCAAGCCTGCAGAAATCAAAGCCTTAGCTGTTTTTAGCGTACCTATGAGGAATTGAAACAGATAATTTTATTGTATCAAAAATTTAGGAGGGATAGTGTTTTTAGCGTACCTATGAGGAATTGAAACCTGGAGGAGTTGGATGGAGCAAGTCTGGATTGATTGTTTTTAGCGTACCTATGAGGAATTGAAACACTTCAATTTCAAAAAAATAGAAATGGATAAAAATGAAAGTTTTTAGCGTACCTATGAGGAATTGAAACCTGGAGGAGTTGGATGGAGCAAGTCTGGATTGATTGTTTTTAGCGTACCTATGAGGAATTGAAACACTTCAATTTCAAAAAAATAGAAATGGATAAAAATGAAAGTTTTTAGCGTACCTATGAGGAATTGAAACAATATAAAATGCAGAATTTCATTAGTTTCAAGAATGTCCCGTTTTTAGCGTACCTATGAGGAATTGAAACACTTCGCCCCAAGTATCAGCTATAGGGTCAGTGAGTTGTTTTTAGCGTACCTATGAGGAATTGAAACCCTTGGGCTTCTATCTGTGCCTTCACTACTGCTTCCTGTTTTTAGCGTACCTATAAGGAATTGAAACAGAGTATATCCAGGACGAGAAATCTCACGAGAAGAATGTTTTTAGCGTACCTATGAGGAATTGAGGAATGGAATTATCCTTACTTATTAATCTTCTAATATTTCTGGGAGTGATTTTAAAGTTTCTGTGTCTAACTTTTTTCGTATTTCTCCAAACTCTATGATTATCTGTATGTTTTCTTTTTTCAAGCAGTCTTCTGACGTCTCTTCTTTTAGATACTCTTCATACAAAAAGAAGTCTCCTACTTTGAGTGATAGAAGAGATATAATCATATTTGCATCTTTACACTGTGACAGCTGAAGCCATTTTACTGCTTCTGTGTAATGTCTTTCTGTAATGTGTTTGAGTGCTATAAAGAAATTTTTCAAGTCAGTGTCTTCTGTCTGGTCTATGATTTGCTGTATATCTGCAGTTTTTAGAATCTTTCCGTTTTTTTGCAGAAATATTTTGAGTTTTTTCAGTTTTTCTGGCTGTATCATTTCTTTTTTTCAGATAGATTTTTTAAAAAATTAATCTGATGAAATGTATGGGGCTCAAATCCTTTTGCCATTACTCTGTTTAGAGCTTCTTCATAAGGAACTCCTGTATGTATCAGATATCCAGCTAAAAATGTTCCACTTCTTGCCTGTCCATACTTGCAGTGGACTACAATCTTCTTTTCATTTTTTATCTCATCTATATACTGATAAACAGCTAAAAAGTCTTCCTCTGGTATTATCTGGTACATATCAAAAGGTATCCTTATAACTTCAAATCCTAAATCTTTTTGCCTTTCAGCAATAAAATCTCCATACTCTCCTTTCAGAAGATTTATCACAACGCTAACGCCTTTTTCTTTCCACTGCAGTAGCTCTTCAGGTTCTGGGACTCTACTACCTCCAAGATAATCGGTAATCCATCTTATCATCCAAAATACTCCAGTGCTCTTTGTATTCTGTGTTTTACTCGCTCAACTCCTATTACCTCAACAAGCATTGATATGTCAACTCCAGATGTTTCTCCTGTTAGAGCTACTCTTATTGGCATAAATAGGTTTTTCCCTTTTACTCCAAGCTCTTTCTGTAGTTCTTTTGTGATTTTTTTGAACTCCTGTGCTGTTATGCTGTCTAAATCCTTTATCTTTTCATAAAAGGTTTGAACAACCCTGTATCCTGTTTCATCTTCTAAAAATTTCTTACCTTCTTCGCTGTAGTGAAAGTCATCAACAAAAAACGGCTTTGCCCTCTCTTCAATATCCATCAATGTTTCAAGACTGTCTCTTATGACTTCCAAAACCTTTTTGTAATATTCAAAGTCTGCTTTATAACCAAATCCTTCAAAAAACGGAACAGCTCTTTTTGTCAGATCATCAATATCTAATTTTTCTCTAATGTAAACGCCGTTAAGCCATCTGAGTTTTGCCCTATCAAAAACTGCTGGTGCGTTATGAACGTCTTCTATATCAAACTCTGAGATTATCTCTTCTTTTGACAGCACCTCGTTATCCCCTTTAGGGTGCCAGCCTAAAAGGGAAAGACCGTTAAACATTGCTTCTGATACATAACCATCATCTCTGAAAGCTCTTACAGAAACGGCTCCATGTCTTTTTGACAGCTTGCTTCTATCTTCTCCTAATATGATAGGCAGATGGGCAAATTCTGGCTCTTCAAATCCTAAAGCTCTGTATATCAGTATCTGCTTTGGTGTGTTTGATAGATGGTCTTCTCCTCTGATTACATGGGTAATTTTCATCAATGCATCGTCAACAACCACCACAAAGTTATAAACAGGAGAGCCGTCAGACCGGACTATAACAAAATCTCCAAATTCGTCAACGTTTATCTCAACTTCTCCTTTTATCAGGTCTCTAAATGCTATAACCTCTCCATCTGGAACTCTGAATCTCCATACAAATGGCTTTCCTTCAGAAAGGAGTCTGTTTATCTCTTCTTCTGACAGGTTTCTACATTTTCCGCTGTATCTTGGTGGTCTGCCTTCTGCCAGTGCCTTTTTTCTTTCTGCTTCTAACTCTTCTGGTGTGCAGAAACATCTATAAATGTGGCCTGTTTCCTGAAGTTTCTTGACATACTGGTTGTAAATCTCTGTTCTCTCAGACTGTCTGTAGGGTCCAAATTCTCCTCCCACATCTGGACCTTCGTCCCATTCTATTCCCAGCCATTTCAGGTCGTCTATCAGCATCTCTTCGTATTCTTTTTTAGACCTTTCTCTGTCGGTGTCTTCTATCCTGAGAACTAATTTCCCTCCTGTGTGTCTTGCGTATATGTAATTAAACAGGGCTGTTCTTGCATTTCCAAGGTGAAGGTATCCTGTTGGACTGGGGGCAAATCTAACTCTTACCAATCTCTCCTCCTGAAGCTTTTTTATTATTTTATCAGATTGAGCACCAGCAGTGCTGTTAATACGCCAAGAACAAGGGAAAGCAGGGCTAATATTATAGATGATGTTCTTTTTATTTCTTTTTCTACAGATTCATTTATGTATCTGTTTTCTTCTTTCAGGTATTTTAACAGTTTTGACTTGCCTATATGTTTTTCAACTTTGTTCAGTCTAAAATTAAATCTTGCAATTTCAAGCCATCTATTTTCTGCGTGAAAGAACTGTTTTATTATCAGATAATCTCCTTCAATAGTTGCGGAGATTTTGTAAAAGTGTAAAAACTCTTTCAGCTTACAAAACTCTTCACTGCCCACTATTTCTTTTATTATCTGAAAAACTCTGCTGTCAAGGTCATTTTCTTTTAAAAGATTTTTTAGTGTTCCCATCTTATTTTATAGCTCTGACTCCAAATTTTTTCCTTTTTTGGTTAACAAATTTCTGAATCTCTTTCCAGCTTCCTGTATTCAGAATATCTTTTTTTGTTGCCCATCCTCTTCTGGCAATGGACACTCCAATTTCCATAAATGCGAAATTCCCAAGATTGTGGGCATCTGTTGATATGACTAATTTTACTCCGTTTTCAACAGCTTTCCTTATCCATATTTCGTCTATGTCCATCCTTCGGGGCTGAGCATTTATCTCAAGGGCTGTTCCTGTCTCTTTTGCTGCCTTTATAACAGCATCCATATCAACAGGATATGGTTCTCTCAATCCTATAAGTCTGCCTGTAGGATGTCCTATAGCGTTAACGTATGGATTTTCCATTGCTTTTATTATTCTGTCTGTATTGTCCCTTGAAAAATGGCTGTGAACAGATGCAACGACCCAGTCAAGCTGAGATAGAACCTCATCTGACAGGTCAAGGGAGCCGTCAAGAAGGATGTCAACCTCTATTCCTTTTTTTACAAAATCCAGACCAGCCATTTTGTTTATCAGCTGTATCTCTTTTAGCTCTTCAAGGAGCCTTTCCTCATCAAGACCGTGGGCAACTCTCTGGGATTTTGAGTGGTCTGTTATTACAATGTATTCGTATCTGTAATTTTTCCTGACAAAATCTACAATATCTTTTATTGATACCACTCCATCTGACCATGTTGAGTGAACGTGTAGGTCTCCTTTTATGTCCTTTAGCTCTACTAATTCAGGCAGTTTATGCTCCATTGCTGCTTCTATTTCACCTCTATCTTCCCTCAGCTCTGGTGGTATCCAGTCCATACCTACTGCCTTATACACACTTTCTTCTGTTTCTCCTGCTACTTTTTCTTCTGTGTCTGCTTTGAATACGCCGTATTCGTTTATTTTTAGTCCCTTTTCTTTTGCTATTTCTCTCAGATGTATGTTGTGCTGTTTTGAGCCTGTAAAATACTGAAGTGCTGCTCCCCACTCTTCATCTTTGAATATTCTCAGGTCAACCTGTCTTTCTTTTCCTTCAAACTTCATTATCACAGAGGATTTTTTGGGACCTTTTACTAAAACTTCTGATACTTCCTCTAAAGATGTAAAAAAATCCATTATTTTCAGCCTGTCTTTGTCATCAGCTGTTACTAATATGTCTAAGTCTCCTATTGTTTCTTTTCTTCTTCTTGTGCTACCTACAACCTCTATTTTGTGAATCTCTTTTAGATTTTTTTTCAGCTTTTCTGTGAGATACCTTGATATCTGGAGAGCTTCCCACAGTATAATTCTTCTTTTTGATATCTCATACATCTGGAGGCCTTTGAGCATGTTTTCCACTTTTTTGGGTCCAAAGCCTTCAAGCTGCTCTATTCTACCGTCTTTGAGGGCTTTTATAAGCTCTTCTTTTGTGGATATTCCAAGTTCTTCGTATATCCTTTTGAGAGTTTTTGGACCAAATCCTGGAAGGTCTATCAGCTCTATAAAGTCTTCAGGGACTTTTTTCTTTAGCTCTTCATACTTTTGTATCTTTCCTGTTTTTACGTACTCTTCAATTTTTGAGGCAATGCTGGGTCCTATTCCTCTAATCATGTATAGCTTTCCTGTAGCTATGTAGTTTCTTACGTCATCTGGCAGGTCTTCTATGATGTGGGCTGCTCTCTGGTATGCCATTGCCCTAAATCTGTCGTCTAAAAATTCATAAATAGCTGCCATTTTTTTGAATATATTTGCAAGGTCTTTGTTTATGTTATACATTTTCACCTCTAATATATTTTTTTTCCGTAAAATTAAGATAAACCTGTTATGAGGTTGGTGCAATTGAGCAGATTAGATGAGAAGTTTATGAGATTAGCCCTGAAAGAAGCTAAAAAAGGGAAGGGTTATACACATCCAAATCCTGCTGTTGGTGCAGTGATAGTAAAAAACGGCAAAGTAATAGGAAAAGGTTACCACAAAAAAGCAGGAATGCCCCACGCTGAAAGGGAAGCTATAAAAGATGCCCTGTCAAAAGGTGAAAATATAGAAGGTTCAACAATGTATGTGACACTGGAGCCGTGCTGTCATTACGGCAGAACTCCTCCATGCACAGAGGCAATAATAGACAGCAGAATAAAAAGGGTTGTTATAGCTACTTTAGACCCTAATCCTCAGGTTGCAGGGAAAGGAGCTGAGATACTAAAAAAGCAAGGTATTGAGGTTATTACAGGTATTTTAGAAAATCAGGCAAAAAAGCTCAATGAAGACTTTTTTGTTTACATACAGAAAAAAAGACCTTTTGTTCATATAAAAATTGCACAGACAGTTGACGGAAAGATAGCAACCCAGACAGGTTCATCAAAATGGATTACAGGAGAAAACGCAAGAAAGTATGCCCACAGACTGAGGAAAGAGGCAACAGCTGTTTTAGTGGGAGTGGGAACTGCTGTAAAGGATAACCCAGAGCTAACTGTCAGAAACTTTCCTTCAAAAAAACAGCCTTTGAGAGTATTGATAGATAAAAATCTAAAAACTCCTTTAGACCACAAAATATTCAACAAAAAGGCAAAAACTGTTGTTTTTGTGTCAGAACTTGCAGATAGAGGCAAAATTCATCTTTTAGAGAAAAGGAGTAATATTCAGCTGATAACACTACCACTATATGAGGGAAGATTTTTGATTAAGGATGTATTAGACAGTTTGTATAAAATGGAAGTTATGCATCTTCTCATTGAAGGGGGAAAAGATGTTATAACACAGTTTTTTAAAGAGGGAATTTATGACAAGGTTTCCCTGTTCGTAGCTCCAAAAATTATCGGTGAAGACGGTATCTCTTCTGTTGGAGTACTAAATATTAAAGATATCAGTGAAGCATTAAAACTCCAGATTGAAAGTATTAAAAAATTAGAGCCTGATATTTATTTAGAGCTTTATCCTTAAATGTTTTTGTAGATGTCTGTCTCTTTTTTCATATTTTCAAGAAACTGTATAGTTCCTTTTGCCTTTTTTATCCAGCTGGTCATAAATTTTTCTGATTTTGGGTATTCATCTGTGATTTTCTGATACTGGGATATTCTGTGGTTTATAAACTGAATTATAGTGTCTAAAAACTGTTTCATCTGCTCCATCTGTTTTGCGTATATAAAAAGGTCTTTCAGCATTTCTTTTCTTTCTTTTATGGGAATTTCAACACCAAGAGTTCTTCCTATATCTCTCAGGTCATATCTGGACAGGTAAAAACCACTTTTTGATGGAACAGTCAGTATTTTTAAAATCCTCTGAAATTCTGTTTCATCTTGAGCCTGCTGGAGAAATTTCATATTGGTCATAAAAGGATTTTTCATTAAATCTTCATTTTTCATCTTTGAACCTACCAGCTTTATTTGTTGCCTATTTTAACATAACCCCCCTGAGGGGGGAAAGTATTTTAAGCTCCTGCAGGAGCTTCTGCTTCTTGAACTTCTACCTCAACAACAGGTCCCTGCCACAATCCGTGTTTTGTGCAGTAGCTCATTGCTTGAAGTTTCAGTTTGTTTTTTGTTGGAACAATGTAGAAATCAACTTCTGCCTGAGAGCACTGATTTCCCTGTGTTCCAGGTGTAAATGTTGCCTGTCCAAGGAGTGTTTCACCGTCCCACAGCTGAACGTAAGCAATGTAGTGGTCAAAGTCATCAGGATGGCAGTACTCTTCACCAACTTTTACTTTAACTTTGAATTTCTGTCCTTTTACTGGCGTTCCTTCCACGTGAACAAATGGAGAGTGTCTGTCAATGTAATCTCTTTTTGCTTCCTTATCCAGTGTAGAGATGTCAACATATTCGTTAATTTTTGGCATTGTTAATACCTCCTGTGTTTTTATTTTTCATAAAAATAATAGGTTAATAATCTTCCTGTTTAAATGAGAATTGTCATACTGTCAAACCCATTGGTAAAAAACTGCTCCCATGTAGTATCCTGCACCAAATCCAACAATCATACCTTTTTTCCCTTTTTTCTCTTTGTTTTCGTGGATAAAACTGTCCAGCACAAGGAGACAGCTGGGCGAGCTCATGTTGCCGTAATTTTCAAAAAGTTCCCGTGACCTTTCAATCTGTCTATCTGTAAGTCCTAAAATCTCTTTTTCTTTGAATTTCTCAAGTATTGTAAATCCCCCCTGATGCAGTGCCCATTCTTCAATATCTGAAACAGTAACATTATTTCTACTCAGCACAGGTTTTATAACCTTTTCAGATACGATAGGAGGAACTGCTTCTTTTATGTTGCTGTCTAAAATAAAAAGCCCATGCTCTGTTTTAATCTTTTTTCCGGGATGATAACCTAACTGAATGTCCCGAATTTCTATAAGTTTTCCTTCATACTTATCAATTAGTGATTCTGGGAGTACAATAAGCCCTACTCCGCCATCTGAAAAGAGAAGATACGATTTTACAGTCTTTTTGAAATAGGGATTTGATGGGTCGTATATCACCTTGCCTATTTTTGAACACTGGTCAAAGGAAAATACAATGGCTGCTTTGTTATGCCTTTTGCAGTATTCCACTGCACTTTTTATTGAAAAAATAGCTGATGCGCACCCGTAATACGGTATTTCTTCAGGAAAGCTGTCAACCTTAAGACCTGTTTCCATAACAATCTGTGATGCAAGATTGGGCAAAAAATCCTCGTGATAGGATATGTTGTAAGAAACAGATAAAAATCCAATATTTTCCTTTCCTATTTTTTCAGAAAGTTTTTCTACAACTGTTTTTCCCCAGTTAAGGGGATGGTATTCATCTTTTTTTAATTGATGAGCTGGAAGTTTTGAAAAATCAATAACTAAAGGCCTATTCTTAATCCGGATACTACTTGCAAATCTGTGAATTATTTTGTTTGTTTTCTTTCCTACTTTTTCAACAGGATATGTGTTGTCAACAATCTGGTGTGAACTGTAAATTTCAGGAATAATTTTTACAGACTCCCCTATGAAGACCCGCATAAAAAGACCCTCCCAAAACTTTATCTTTTGTTAAAATAATTTTTAAACAATTATAAAGTAAAAAAGGAGTAATAGTTATGGAATTTAAGATAACAAGTGGACACCTGAAAAATTCTCGGGTAAAAGGTGTAGTGTCTTTTTTGTTTAAAGAGCAAAAAAAATTCCCTTTAGAAATTCAGGAGTTAGATGAAGTTTTAGACGGAGCTATCAGTCAGATAAAAAGGGAGCTGAGGTTTGAAGGCTCTGAAGGTAAGTTTATGGTCATCCCAACATTTGGAAAAGGAAAAACAGATTTTGTAATCATATTCGGTGCTGGTAGTAAAAGAGATTTTAATCTTGATAAGGCAAGAAGATTAGGAGCTTTATCAGTTAGGAAAGCTAAAGAGCTGAAGATTGACAGGTTTCTGTTAGACGGCGAGGCACTTTCAGTTAAAGATTCACAGGAAGGTATTGCTCAGGCATTAACAGAGGGTGTGTTATTAGGAAATTACAGATTTGATAAGTATTTGTCAAAGAAGGACGATTTCAAAATAAAAGAAGTTCAGATAAGAGTAAGCAGAAAATACAAAAAACTTGCTGAAGAGTCTGTAAAAACTGGACAAATCCTTGCTAATGCCCAGAATTTTACCAGAGACCTTGTTAATGAACCGGGCAATGTTATAACACCACAAAAACTTGCAGAAATTGCAGAAGAACTGGCAAAACAGTATGGTTTTGAGGTAAAGATATATGACGAAGAAGAGATTGAAAAGATGGGAATGAATGCATACCTTGCTGTTGCGAGGGGAAGTGCCAATCCACCAAGGTTTATTCATCTTACTTACAGACCAAAAAATGGAAATAAAGAGATAGCTCTCATAGGAAAAGGTCTTACATTTGACAGTGGTGGTCTTAACATAAAGCCAGGAGATTACATGAGATGGATGAAGTCTGATAAGGCTGGTGCGTGTGCAGTGCTGGGAGTGTTCAAGGCAATAGGGGAACTAAAACCAGACATTACTGTTCACGGAATTATAGCAGCTGCAGAAAATATGCCAGACGGAAAAGCATACAGACCAGATGATATTATAAAGGCGAAAAATGGTGTAACAATAGAGATAGGAAATACCGATGCAGAAGGAAGATTGACTCTTGCTGATGCCCTGTGCTATGCTTCAGAGCTTAATCCAGATGCTATCATTGATATGGCAACACTTACAGGAGCCTGTATTGTTGCCCTTGGAGAATACACAGCTGGTGTTATGGGCAATAATCAGAGATTGATAGATGAAATATTGGAAATTTCACAAAAAACAGGAGAATGGATGTGGCAGCTGCCGTTTAACGACATGCTCAGAGAACACATTAAAGCTCCCCATGCAGATGTTTATAATATAGGAACGACAAGGTATGGTGGAGCTATAACAGCAGGACTGTTCCTTGAAAAATTTGTTGATAAAAAAATTCCATGGGTTCATATAGATATAGCAGGGCCAGCTCACAACACAAGGGGATGGTATTATCATCCCAAAGGGGCAACAGGATTTCCAGTAAGAACAATAACGACCTTTTTGAAGAAAAAAGCTGAGGAATAAAAGGGGCAGATTGCCCCTATCTGTTTATTTCTATTTTTAGAGTATTGTCAAACTGAATTTTCCCTGAACCTCTTATCTTTCCTCCACAGGAAAAAAGTATAAAAGCCAGTAAAACGCTAAGTATTATCTGGAACATCGTGAACCACCACGGTTTTTCCTGCCCACTCAGACAGAATATCACAGGCCACTTCAGCTCCTGAGCCACTTGCAGAAGCATACATAGTTGGAGCTCCAGCAATCAGTCCTGCAACAAAAAGACCATCTCTAACCTTCCCATCACTATTTTTTATCATTATTTTTCCTGGTCTTGGGGATTTTCTGTGGGGAATTACTTCCACATTAAGACCTTCTATGTCAAAATTATGGAATCCTGTTGCAATAACAAGATATTCTGAGCTGTAAATTTTTCCTTTTGCTGTTTCTACAGTAAAGTTTCCTTTCTCACCTTGAGCTTTTACCACTTTATCTTCTTTAAGGGTTAGATTTTCAAACTGGGAGGCCTGCTTTCTTATCTTCTCTAAAAGTTTTTTACCTTCTGTTCCAGTCTCAATACCGGGAACATTCTTTAGCAGTGCTTTGTCAAGGTCTGAATACTGGTCGTATATTATCAGGAATTTTTTACCTTCCATAAAATCAAACTTTCCTTTTGCAGAGGCAAGGGTAATTCCACACGTCAGTCCAGCAGGTCCACCACCTATAATGATAACGCTGTAATTTTCCATCTTCTACCTCCTTTTTCTTTTTATTATATGAGAATTATTCAATGTTGAAGATGATATATGTAATACTTAAGTTTAATTAAGTAGAAAATTATGGAGGGAGATAATGGAATATAGAAAGTTAGCAGAATTTTATCAATTTTTAGAAAAAACAACAAGCAGGATTGAGATGACCAATGCACTGGTCAAACTTTTTCAGGAAACACCTAAAAATCTGATAGACAAAGTTGTGTATCTGTCAATAGGAAGGATAGCCCCTGAATATACAGGTCTTGATTATAACTTTAGTGAAAAGTCAGCAATAAAGGCACTGTCTGCTGTTTTAGGTATATCAGAACACGATATACAGAAAAAAGTGATAGAAACAGGAGATTTAGGAGATGCAGGGGAAAAACTTTTTGAAGAGGCAGAAATAAAAACAGAAAAAAGTCTGACAGTAGAGGAGGTTTATGAAACCCTAAGAAAGATAGCTGAAACCACCGGTTACGGTTCAACGAAGAAAAAAATGGAGCTGTTTATATCTCTTTTGAAAAAAGCATCTCCGATAGAGGTTAAGTATCTGCTGAGGACAATAACAGAGAGACTGAGACTGGGTATCGGAGACAACACGATAATGGATGCTCTTTCTATTGCATTTACAGGTAAAAAAGAGAACAGAGCTGTTATTGAGAGAGCTTACAACATTTCATCAGATTTGGGATATGTGGCATCAGTTTTAGCTGAAGAAGGTCTAAAGGGTGTTGAGAAAATAAAAATACAGATAGGAAGACCAATAAGACCAATGCTTGCAGAAAGAATGGCTATACCATCTTTTATCCTGAAAAAGTTAGGTGGTAAAGCAGGGGCAGAATACAAGTATGACGGTGAGAGAATACAGGTTCACAGAAAAAAAGATGAGTTTCATCTATTTTCGAGAAGGTTAGAAAATATCACAAATCAGTTTCCAGACCTCATTGAGTTTTTGAAAGAGTCAATACCAGAGGAATGTATTTTAGAACTGGAAGCTGTTGTTATAGACCCTTCCTCTGGAGCGATAAGGCCTTTTCAGGATTTGATGAACAGAAGGGTAAAGTATGTAACCCGGTTTCACATAATGATGTATCCGGTAGCAGGTTTTATCTTTGACATAATGTATCTAAATGGAGAAGACCTTACACTTAAGCCCTATCCTGAAAGAAGAAAGATATTGGAGGAGCAGATAAAAATCACAGATAGAGTAAATCTTGCCACAAGAAAAGTTGTAGACAATGTTGAAGATTTAGAGAGTTTTTTTCTTGAAGCTATAGAAAACGGCTGTGAAGGGCTGGTATGCAAGTCTCTCCAGAGAGACTCCATATATCAGGCAGGAAAGAGAGGTTTTCTGTGGATAAAATATAAAAGAGATTACAAATCACATTTAGCTGATACCCTTGATTTAGTAGTTGTTGGGGCATTTTACGGTAAAGGTCAGAGGACTGGATATTTTGGTTCTCTCCTTATGGCATGCTACGACCCAGAAACAGACCAGTTTAAAACTGTGTGCAAAGTGGGAACAGGATTTACAGAAGATGACTTTAAAAAGTTAGATGAAATTCTGTCTAAACATCAGATAAACCACAAACATCCAAGGGTAAACTCCATATTAACAGCAGACATATGGTATGAACCGTTTTTAGTTTTGGAGATAACAGGGGCTGAGCTTACACTTTCTCCAGTTCACACCTGTGGCTGGGACAAAATAAAACTCAACCGTGGACTTGGTCTGAGATTTCCTCGTTTTACAGGTAGATACAGATTTGATAAAAGACCTGAAGATGCAACAACTGAAAAGGAGATAATCCAGATGTATAAAAATCAGCTTCAGATAAGGGTTTAGTCACTGCTGGTTGTCAAAAATACTATACCTAAAATTATAATACCAAGTATGATGTAAGAGATTACACTCCATAAAACAGTTGTTTCTAAGATGCTTTTTATGTCAAATTTTCCACTGTCTTTAGCCAGTTTATACTGAAGTATAAATATTACAGCGAATATCAAAATCATTATGAGGAGTATGTAAACCATATGAGCCTCTTTTGCAGTATAGTTATAAATTAAAGTTAACTACGGATAGGTTACTGTGCAATGTAAGAAAACTGTTTGAATAAATTCACAGCATTCCTGTCTGTAATTGATTCAAATTCCTCAGCGGAAATTCCCAGAAATTCAGCAACAAATTCTAAAGTGTAAAATATGTATGAAGGTTTGTTAGGTTTTCCCCTTTTTTTCTGAGGAGTTAAAAAGGGACTGTCTGTTTCAAGAAGAAGCCTGTCAAGGGGGGTAGCTTTCAGAACCTCTCTCAGATTATCAGCCTTCGGGTATGTTATGTTTCCTGCAAAGGATATGTAAAATCCAAGCTCTACACATCTTTCCATCATAGGTATGTCACCGCCAAAACAGTGGAGAATACCAGAAGAGGGAAAAGGACTGAAATTCTCTAATATTTTTACTGTATCTTCATTGGCGCTCCTTGAATGTATGATAACAGGAAGATTTAACTCTTTTGCAAGATTTAACTGTTTTTCAAAAAATTCCCACTGAAGTTTTTTAGGAGTTATGTCCCTGTAGTAATCAAGACCTGTTTCCCCAATAGCTATAACTTTTCTGTTTTCTTCAGATAGTTTTTTAAGCAGTAATATATCTTCTTCTGTCAGACCTTTTATGTCATATGGGTGATATCCTACTGAAGCGTAAACATTATCGTATCTATTTGCTAACTCAACTGCTTTATAAATTTCTTCCCTGTCACAGCCTATTGTTATAATACCATCAAGCTTCTCAACACTCTCTAACAGGTCTTCTTCTGTTTTCAGCATGTCAAGGTGGGCATGGGTATCTATCATTCTATAGCTCCTGCGGGTGCTTCTGGTGCAGAAGAGTCAGATATAACTTCAACTATAGACTTTCTACATCTGTTTACTATAGGAACGCCGTATTCTTCAAGAATAGCTACCATCTCATCACAGGTTATAGTTTCCTTGTCTAAAAGAAGCTCAACAACAGCGGTTATTGCATCTTTGTAACTTTCAATAATTTCCTTTGTTTTTGCATAGGCTTCCCTCAGGAGTTTGTTTACCTCTTCATCTATCTTTCTGGCAGTTTCTTCACTTATTTCTGGTCCCTGCTGTGGCATAAATGGGTTGTTTCTTGCTGTTGATACATGTATAGGACCAAGCTCTTCTGTCATACCCCACGAAGCAACAATTCTGTATGCAAGTTCAGTTGCTCTCATAAGGTCATTCTCTGCACCTGTTGTGATTCCATCTTTGCCGTAGAATACTTCTTCTGCAGCTCTACCTCCAAAAAGCTGATGAATTCTTGCCATAAGATCTTTTTTGGAGTATATATGTCTGTCTTCTTCCGGCAGATTAACGGTCACACCTAAAGCCATACCCCTTGGTATTATTGAAACCTTGTGGAGAGGGTCTGCTTCTTTAAACATCAGGCTTACGATAGCGTGTCCCACTTCATGATATGCAATTTTCTCTTTTTCGTCAGGTGTTATTGCCATACCTTTTCTTTCCAAGCCCATCATAATCCTGTCCATAGCTTCTTCAAACTCTTTCATTCCCACCTTATCTTTCCTTTTTCTGGCAGCTAAAAGAGCAGCTTCGTTCACTATATTCGCAAGGTCTGCTCCAGAAAATCCCGGTGTTCCCCTTGCTATAACCATAAGGTCAACGTCGTTATCTAAAGGTATTTTTTTCTTTTTGACGTGAACTTTTAGTATTTCATATCTTCCTTTAACGTCAGGTTTTGGAACAGAAATCTGTCTGTCAAATCTTCCTGGTCTGAGGAGTGCTGGGTCTAATATGTCAGGTCTGTTTGTTGCTGCAATAACAATAATACCCTCTCCAGATTCAAAGCCGTCAAGCTCAACAAGGAGCTGGTTAAGTGTCTGTTCCCTTTCGTCATGTCCGCCGCCAAAACCAACTCCGCTTCTTGCCCTACCTACAGCATCAATCTCATCTATGAATACAAGACATGGTGCGTGTTTTTTCGCAGTTTCAAAAAGGTCTCTAACCCTTGCAGCTCCAACTCCAACGAACATCTCAACAAAATCTGAACCGGATATGGATATAAATGGGACATTTGCCTCCCCTGCTATTGCTTTTGCAAGAAGTGTTTTACCAACTCCCGGATCTCCGTAGAAAAGAACACCTTTAGGGGCTCTACCACCGAGTTTTTGAAATCTCTGGGGGTCTTTTAGATAATCTATGATTTCTTTGACTTCCTCTTTGACTTCGTCCATTCCAGCAACATCATCTAATTTAACGTTAGGTTTCTCTTCTAAATAAACCTTTGCCTTTGATTTTGCAAAGGAAAAAGCCCTGTTTGAACCTCCAGACATCTGCCTCATCATAAATATCCACAGACCTATAAACAGCAGTATAGGGAGCCACGATATCAAAAGTGTTGTCAGCCAGCTTGCTTTTTCTGCTGGAATAACATGTATCTTAACGCCGTTTTCCTGGAGAATGTCGTATATTTTGCTGTAACCTTCAGGAATTACAGTCTGAACTTTTTTTCCATCTTTTGTTATGGCAGTTATCTCTTCCCCTTTTATTGTTGCTTTTTCTACCTTGCCATCATTAACCATTTCAACAAATTCTGTATAGGATATCTGGTTATCAACCATCTGTCTGGAGCCTATCAGATTAAAGGCAAATATCATCAATGCTCCTATTAAAAACCATATAAGAATACTTCTTGATAGTTGCACTTTTTTCAAACCTCCTTTATTTCAAAGCAAATCATTTTTTTCGTTTTATCAGATATAGGATAATATCCTGACCTTTTGTATCCTATCAACCATAATATTTTATTCCTAAATTCAAGAATTGGTATGGTGTCTCTCATATATTGGGGAATTTTTAATTCAATCATTATATCCTTGAGTTTTTTTTCTGAATGTTTCCCAAATGGCAGGAACCTATCTCCTGGTTTTCTGCTCCTGATGATAAATTCAGGATTTTCTTCTCTTATATCAAAGCAAACAAATTTTTTTTCATCTTTTTTCAATATCTCCATATTACTAAATTCACGTGTATAACTTTTTATTATAACACCTGCTTCCTTTATGTATATTTCCTCTCCTGGTTTAATCTTGTATTCAAATTTTTTTGTTTTCCTTTTTGGAAGGATAATGAGCTCTGTGTAGCTTTTTATGAGCTCATAATTTTTGTTTAAACTTATTCTCTTTTCTCCAGCTTTTTCTAACACTTTTAATATTTCTAATAGCTTCTTGTAAGAAGGATAAGTTCCTGTTTCTCTATAAATCCAGTCTGCTATCGCCCGGTATAATATTGATTTAGGCAATTTTTTTATCTTATCTAATTTTATTTTTTTGTTGAGAAATTTTTGTGAAACTTCTTCTGATTTTTTAGACAGAAATGCATCATCTAACTGGATAAATAAAGCCTCAATTAACATTGATTTTTCTAAAGATGGATTTATTTCTTTCAATTTGGGGATTATGTAATGTCTTATTTTATTTCTCAAAAAGGCTGTTTCAAAATTACTTTTGTCAACAACATATCTGATTTTTTCCTGCGATGCATAGTTTTGTATTTCTTCTTTTGTTAAATAATATAGGGGACGGACAATGTTGTTTTCTTTTACTCTAAACCCTTTTATTCCTTTTACATTTCCCTGAATAAACCATAGTATCATGGTTTCTATAAGGTCTGAAAGATGATGTCCTGTCGCAATTTTGGTGAAATCTTTTTTTTCTGCAATTTCTTTTAAAAATTTATATCTGAGAACTCTTGATGCTTCTTCTATGGACATTGAATTTGCTTCAGCAAATTTTTTTACATTTATTTTTTGTGTATATATTTCAATATTTTTCTCTTTTGCAAAGTTTTCACAAAACTCCTGGTCTCTATCCGCTTCTTCTCTAAGGGAGTGATTCATGTGGGCAAGGGAAATTCTATCTATTCCAAGGTAATCTTTAAACTTTATTAAAAGTGTGGCTAAAACAGTGGAATCAACGCCTCCAGAAAAGGCTATAAGAACAGAATCGCCTTTCTGGAACAAGTTAAAATCTTTGATTGCTTTTAAAAATTTTTTTTCTACCACATTTTTAGCTGGTGGCGGTGGCAGGACTCGAACCTGCGACTCCGCGGATATGAGCCGCGTGCTCTAACCAGCTGAGCTACACCGCCACTTATGTTATGAAGATAAAGCTTGTTTTGCAGTGTTGATTTTTTTTGCTATTCTTGATACCCTTCTGGCAGCCTCATTTTTGTGAATGGCTCCTTTCGCAGCTGCCCTGTATGCCAGTTTTTGAGCAAGGGGAAGTAATTTTTCTGCAGTTTCAATATCTTTGTTTTTCAGAGCTTCGTTAATTCTTTTAATAGCTGTTTTCATTCTGGATATGTGGTATCTGTTTAGTAATCTTCTTTTTTCTGCCTGTCTTATTCTTTTCTTTGCTGAACGCGTATGTGCCATTTAAACCTCCTTTTATCCTTGTGAAGGACTAAATAATTTATATTACAACTGTCCAAAATTCAAGATATGTATTATAGCCAATATCTCATTACTTGTAAAGAGTTTTAAATTATATTATCCTTATGTTTTGATAAAAAAATGGAGGTAGGAAGTTGGCAAACATCACAATTGGAACTCTTGATTTTCCAAAAGTTTCTGAACAACCTGTTGAAATAGTGGAGAGAAAAGGCACAGGACATCCTGATACAATATGTGATGCACTTGGTGAAGAGCTTTCTATAGCACTATCTAAACTTTACAGAGAAGAATGTGGAGCAATAATGCACCATAATGTGGATAAAGCCTTACTGATTGGCGGTATTGCAGAACCACGATTTGGAGGTGGTTCTATAATTTCTCCTATAGAGATATATCTGACAGGAAGGGCTATAAACGAGATAAATGGAAAGAGGCTTCCTGTTGAAGAACTTGCCATAGAAACAGCCCACAGATGGCTAAAAGAAAACATACCAAATATAAACGTAAATAGCCACGTCATTGTATTACCAAAATTGAAACCGGGAAGTAAAGACCTTGTTGAACTGTTTGAAAGGTTTCAGCTGAAAGGAGAAATTCCTTTAGCTAACGATACATCTTTTGGTGTAGGACATGCACCGTTTGATGATGTTGAAACTATTGTTTATGAGGTAGAAAGGGCATTAAATAATAAAGAGTTTAAAAAAGACCACCCATATATTGGAGAAGACATAAAAGTTATGGGTGTTAGAAATGGAGATAACATCAGAATAACTATCGCTATGGCTTTTGTTGATAGATATGTAAAGGACATAAAAGATTATTTAGAGAAGAAAGAGATTGTTTCAAATTACGCATATTCTATAGCTCAGAATTTAACAGAAAGACATGTGGACATATTTCTCAATACAGCTGATGACCCTGAAAATGAATCAGTTTACATAACAGTTACTGGAACATCTGCTGAAGCTGGAGATGACGGTCAGATAGGAAGAGGTAACAGGGTTAACGGCCTTATAACTCCTTACAGGCCAATGAGTCTTGAAGCTGCAGCTGGTAAAAATCCTGTTTCACACATAGGAAAGATATATAACACGGCTGCTACAGACATGGCAGAAAGGATAGTTTCAGAAATAGAAGAAATAGAAGAAGTGTATGTATATCTTGTTAGCCAGATAGGTAAACCTATCACAGAACCTCAGGTATGTGACATTAAACTGAGGGTCAATGGAAATGTAAAAGGTGTTGAAGAAAAGGTTAAAAAGATTGCCCAGGAAGAAATAGACAATCTTCCAAACACTTGGCAAAAATTCCTTGAGAGAAAGTTTAGACTGTATTAAAAATAAACGGCAGGCTTATGCTAAAGGTTGGATTAACAGGTTCTATAGGAACAGGAAAGTCAACAGTAGCTAAAATATTTAAGAAACTCGGTGCATATGTTATAAGTGCTGATGAGATTGTTCATAAGCTCCTTGAGGAAGAAGAGGTAAAGGAGAAGGTAAGAAAAGAGTTTGGTGATGTGTTTACTCCTGAAGGAAAGGTTGACAGGAAAAAGCTTGCTCAGATAGTTTTTAATGATGAAAAAAAAAGGAAAGTGTTAGAGGGGATACTGCATCCCCTCGTTTTTAAAGAGATAGAAAGATTTTTTAAAGAGGTAGAGGGAAAAGACCCAAAAGCTGTTGCAGTAGCAGAAGTTCCTTTAATGATAGAAACAGGAAGTTATAAAAATTACGATATTGTTATAGTTGTTTATGCTCCACATGACCTTCAGCTCAAAAGATTAATCAAAAAAGGAATGAGCGCAGAGGAAGCTGAAAAAAGAATAAAAGCCCAGATGTCTATTGAAGAGAAAGTAAAATATGCAGATATTATAATAGAAAATACAGGTTCGTTAAAAGAGTTAGAAAAAGAGGTTAAAAAATTATATGAAATACTTAAAGATATTGCTTCTTGTAGTAGCTATTCTGGTTTTCCCAGTAAAGGGAGAGGAAAGTATTAATTCTGACATTAGAATTGAGATAATTTCCCAGATTAAGCATTACGAGGAAGAGATTAAATACCTTGTTAAAAAAGCTGAAAAATCTCGGAATCTAAAAGAAAAAAGATTGATAATGGAGCATATAGAGATATTAAAAGGGAAGATAAAAAAGTTAAAAAAATCACTGGAAAGATATGAAGATTTTTCTGACATTATTGGTTAGTTTTTTTATATTTTCCTGCACTAAAACAGAAGAAAAACCTGATGTTGTGATAGATATAAAGGTCTCAAAAAAAGGATATAAGCCAAATAACATAGATGTTTTTCAGGGACAAGTAGTTTTGTTTAGGATTACTGCATTAGATGATGGTGTAAGTGTTAGTTTTGGAAATCAAAATGTAGGACACTGTTTTTACATCTTGCCCCCTTACGATGTTATAGTTAAAAACATAAAAAAGGGTCAGACAAAAGAGATAAAGGTGAAAATGATTTATCCCGGTGATTTTATTTTTACCTGTCCATACTGTTCAGGAATTTTCCCAACAAATGGAGTTATACATGTCAGATAGACTTTAAGAATTTTATGTAAATAAAAAATCCAATTAATGGGAATATAGATAAAATAAGGACAGCGGTTTTATAGGAAAGAACAGTTTCGCCAAGAATGTAAATAGTAATCCCCCACGTTAAAGGTGATAATATGCTTGCCATTCTCTCAGATAGAGCCATAAAGGCAAATCTTGTTGTAAGCTGTTCGTATGGATATATTTGGATAACAACAAGTCTCAAAGTTGTCCATAGAGATGATAGAAGTATTCCAAATACAACAGAAACAAAGTATATAGTTGCTTTGTCAGAAAAGTAAAGCATAACAAAACCAGCTACCCATCCGATAAATATAAATTTTAAAAAAGCAGCAGGATTAATTCTGTCTAAGATATAACCGGTAATAGGAGCAGATATGATAGCAAATATTCCGGCAAAAGCTATAATGTTTACAATTTCTGATTGGGACATGTTAAAGACTTTATTTAGATATACAGACATAAATATTATAAGCCCATGGGCAGCATCTGTAAGGAGTAAAATAGAAAGAAGAAAGATAAAAAAACTTTTTTCTTTGAGAACTTTTTTGATGCTGTTTAATCTGTTTCCTTTTTTGGGAATTTTTACAAATACAAGTGAGGGAAGAGCAAATAAGGAAAAAATAACAGCAGTTATCAGAAATGTTTGGGAATGTGTATCTGACAGATAATTTGCAATCAGCAAACTTACTACTCCACCAAGGTATCCTATACCTATTCCTGAACCAGATACAACACCTCTATTTTTACCTTCTGCTACATCTTCAAGTAGAGAATTGTAAAATATAAGACTTTGTTGATAGAAGATGTTCATCAATAAAAATATTATCAAAGCAAGAAAAAGGGAGTTTACAAAGTAAAGAGAAAACAGGAAAAGCATAACTCCTAAAACAAAAAATTTAAAAAAGATATCTTTTAATCCTTTTTCATCAGCTATCTTTCCTGTAATTATTCCAAGTAATATAGAAAGTATCACTGATGTGGAGTATATAAAAGAGTAATGAAAAGAAGTTCCACCAAGGGTATTTATAATCCATAGAGGGAAAAACACAGATATGATGTTTGATGAAAAAACAGTTTCTGCAAAATCAAATAAAGCCCATGAGAGAACTCTGATTTTTTTCAATGGAAAAACCTTAAAGATTTACTACCTGTTTAAGATGTTTAATCTCTTCTTCTGTAAGCTCTCTATATTCTCCAGGAGAGAGGTTCTCATCTAACAGTAAAGAACCTATTCTTATTCGTTTTAAATACATAACTGGATGACCTAACTTTTCCATTATTTTTTTGACAATGTGATACTTTCCCTCTTTAACGGTAATTGTTATCTCTGATTTTTTATCATCTGTGGAAATCAATTTTATTTTAAAAGGTTTTGTTTGATAATCCTTCAATTTTATTCCTGTTATTTCATATTTGGTATAGTCTATGTTTTTTATGTTTCCTTTTACAACAGCGTAATACTCTTTTTCCACTCCCCATTTTGGATGGGATACTCTGTGGGCAAACATTCCATCGTCTGTTACGATAAGAAGACCTTCTGTATCTATGTCTAATCTTCCAACAGGGAATAATCTTCTGTAAAATGGTAAAGAAGAAAAAAACTCCATAACAGTTGGAAAATTTTTGTCCTCTATTGCTGTTATGTATCCTGAAGGTTTGTTAAACATAAAGTAATAGTTATTTTTTAACAGAACAGGCTTGTCGTCAAAACATACAATATCTACCTGCAAATCTATCTGATAGGAAGGGTTTTTAATAAGCTGGCCATTTACTGAAACTTTCCCTTTTTTTATAAAAAGTTTTACCTCTTTTCTGGAGCCTATACCTGCGTTAGATAAGAATCTATCCAGTCTAACTTTTTTCAATTTGTTTAAAATGGGAGGAACAATTCCCCCCATCTATCTGTATTACTTAACTCTCTCTTTCAGAGCCTTTGCTGGATGGAAAGTAACTACTTTCCTTGCTGGGATTTCTATAACCTCTCCAGTTCTGGGATTTCTACCTTTTCTTGCTTTTCTTTCTTTTACATTAAATACTCCAAGACCTGGAAGAGCAACCCTTTCTCCTTTTTCTAATGCTTCTGTAAGAGCTGCAACGAAGGCATTAACACATCTTTCTGCTGATGCCTTTGTTACACCAGCTGATGATGCTACTTTTGCTACTAATTCAGCTTTTGTCATATCTGACCCTCCTTAAAAATAGTTTTTCTTTCCCCTAAATATTTAATTTCGGGGCAAGTTATTGACACTTTTAATTTATATTATAAATAAAAAGAATGTCAAGTTTTTAGAGCTTTATTTTTCAGCATTTTACGAAATTTATGTTATGGATTTTATAGAGCCTCCTTCAACATAGTATATGCTATCTGCAGCATCTTCTATTTCAGTGTCGTGTGTAACAATGATTAGCTGGTTTACCAACTGCTTTTCTTTTAAGCTGATAAGAATATTTACCAGTTCGTTTCTCCTTGTCTGGTCTAAGTGAATAGTTGGCTCATCTAATATAAGGAAGCTGGCTTTAGAGGATAAAAATCTTCCGATTGCAAGTCTTAAGGCAAGCCCTAATGCTACCATTTGTCCCCCACTGATTGAATTTACAGAAATGTATCTGTCATTTTTCTCTATAGATGGAACAAGGAGTTGTATGTCAAAGTCTTCTGAAAATCTAACTTGCTGGAATGGAAAACCAAAGTGAGAAAATATAGTATTGGTTATTTTAGGTAGTTCATACATCGCATTTTCTCTTATCACTTTTTGAATTCCTTTTGGACCTAATGCCTGTTCTATTTTCTCATATTTTTTTGCTTTTTCTTCCAAATTTTCTGCTTCTTTTAGTTTTTCTTCTGACCTCTGTATTTCTTTTTGCAGACTTTCTTTCATTCCTTCTAACTTTCCTATCTCTGTTTTTGTTTTGTTTATTTCTTCTGAAAATGTTTTTATTTCACCTTCTAATTTTTCTACTTCTTTTTTAGTGGAAGATAATTTTTCTTCTAATATTTTCTCGTCAATTACTTCCCTTGAAGTTTCAGAAATTATTGTGTTTAATCTATTTATTTCTGTTTTTGTTCTGTTGAGCTCTGAAATTACTTCCTTTTTCTGAGATATAACCTGCAGGGTTTTTTGATACTCTTCTTCATATTTTTTAAGTTGTTGGATTTTTTCTTTTAGCTGTGTTTTGTTTTTTTCTTTTAGCTGATTTTCTATCTGTTCTTTTTGTCGTTTGAGGCTTGAAAGGGTGTTTTCTACTTCTTTGATGTTTGTTGATTGAAGAAACTTTTTTGCTTCTATGAAAGTTTGATAATCTTCTTTGTTTTTTTTGATAAAGTTTTCTAAATCTTTTTCTTCTGATTGAAGTTTGTCAAATTCTTTTACTTTTTGTTTCAAGACTGTTAGTTTTGAATCTATTTCTCTTTGTTCTTTCTGTAGTTCGGTGTATCTGTCAAAAAGTTCTTTAAACTCTTTTAATAGTTTCTGGATTTTTATTTCTTCTTCTAAACTCTGCAGGATATCTTTTTCTTTACTATTTAGCTCTTTATATTCTTTTCTTCTTTTTTCTAACTCAGTTTTTAAATCTTTTAATATTTCTTCTTTAGTATGCTGGTCTAAAGGTCTACTACACGTAGGACATTGACCTTCTATAGTTTGTATGTTGTTTATCTTGTTTTTTAGCTCTTCTCCGTATGCTTTTAAAAGACCTTTTTTTTCTTTTATCTGGTCTTTTTCTTTTTGCAGGCTTGAGATTTTTTCTTCGTTATTTTTTATAAACTGCTCAATCGTAATGGGATTGTCCTTTAAAATGAAATAGCTCCTTCTAAATTGAATTAGCTCTGACAGGACATTAGAGATGTTTTTTAGTATTTTTTCTACTTTTTTGCTTATGTTGCTGTTTTGTTTGTTTAAAGTATCAATCTCACCCTTTGTTTTTTCTATTTTTCTTAATGTTTCTTTCAGCTCTGATATTCTTTTTTCTGCTTCTGTCCATTGATTTGCCAGGTTTTCTAAGTTTTTTACAGTTTTTTCTTTTTCTCTGTATTCTTTTATTTTTTCTGTAATACTGTTTATTTTTTCTTTGATTACTTCTAACTTTCCGATACTCTCAAGGTTTTTTTCTAACTCTTTTAGAATTTCTACTTGCGATGTTAACTCAGGTAACTTTTTTTCCAGATTTTCTATTTCTTTAAGTTTTTTTTCTAACTTTTTTTTCTGATTTTCTGAAATAGTTAAAAGTTCTTTTGCCTTTTCTAACTTTGAGAGATTTTTTATGTTTTTTTCCTTTTCTTTGATGAGTTTTTCTAAGGTTTCTCTTTTGTTTTTATAATCTGTTTCCAAATTTTTTAGCTTTATCTCTAACTGCTTTTTCTCATTTTCCTTTTCAGTGATAAACTGATTTATTTTGTTTATTTCTTCTGAGAGCTGGTTCACGTCTGCAGCTGATTTTCTCAAGGCTTCTGCCTGTGAACTGATTATTCTTCGTTTGTGTGCTGCTGTTTCTGATAGTAACTGGTAAATTGTCATATCTAATATGTCTTCAAAAACTTTAGCTCTTTCTCTTGGGGATAGGTTTAAAAGACCTTCTATTTCTCCTTGTTTTACAAGAACAGAAGAGTTAAATGTTTTTTGAGAAATTCCTGTAAGTTTAGGAATTTCCTTTGATATGTTTTTTTGATAGTAAGGTATGTATCTGCCTTTTTCGTATTTGTATACTGTTCCTGTGGATGTAGTTCTTTTACCTTTAATTTCTACTGTTCTTTCAATTTTGTAGAGATTGTTTCCTTTTTTAAACTCTAACTCTACAGTTAATTTGTTTCTTCCCCAGTATATGAGGTCAGATAGATTTCCCCTCTCTGTTTTACCAAAAAGACAGAACACAATACCTTCTATAATGGAGCTTTTTCCTGCTCCATTTTCTCCGATAAATACGGTGATTCCTCTTTCTGCAAACTGGATGTCTGTATTTTTGTGAGCAAGAAAGTTCTGTAATTTGAGCCTTTTCAGTATCATGTATTAACCTGTTTGCCTAATTTCTGTTCTACAGAGCGAATTTTTTGCTGCAATCTACCACTAAGCCCTTTTCTTATGTCAAATTTTACTACTGAATAAACCCTATTGCAGTCAGTTTCAAGCTGTTTGTAAGCTTTATTTATTATTTCTAAAGCTTCCTCTATACTTTCAACTTCAAATACTGTTCCCATTGGTGTTAATTTGTATGGAATGTCTGTTTCATCTATCATTTTTATTATCCGGGAAACATATTGGCTTACGCTTTCTCCTTTGTCTGTAGGAAACATAGAAAATTCAACTAACACAGACATCTTCTCCTCCTTTTTTATATATCATTAAAACAAGATATACCCTTTTTTTCAAAAGGTAAACTGTTATACAATTTCACGTAATTTTCATAATTTGGTAATAAGATTAACAACCTGTTTAGAGATTGCGAGGAGTTTTGAATGAGATTTATAAAAACAGTTTTAAATGAAATTATTTCTATAGAGTTTATGTTAATTCTTACACTTATTTTTGCTGTTTCTATTGGGTTTGCCACATTTATTGAGAATGATTTTGGGAGCGAGACAGCCTGGGCTCTAATTTATGGAGCAAGGTGGTTTGAGATTTTATGGATTTTACTGGCAATTAATCTAATTGGAAACATTTTTAAATACAAAATGTGGCAACCTAAGAAACTGCCAGCATTTATGTTCCATCTATCTTTCCTTGTGATATTTTTAGGAGCTGCTCTTACCAGATATGCTGGTTATGAGGGTGTTATGCACATAAGAGAACATTCTGAAAGTAATAAAATTGTGTCTTCTGATGCTTTTCTTCAAATTACAGCCCAGTCAAAGAATACTATAGTTCACAAAGAGAGAAAACTGTATCTTTCTTCTATCTGGAAATTTGTAAACGGTTTTGAGGAGAATATAAAAATAAATGGCAAAACAATAACAGTAAGATATGTAGATTACTATCCAGTTGCAGAAAAAAAGATAGTTCCTGACAAAAAAGGAAAACCTATGATTTCTGTTGTTTTCCTCGTAGATGGACAGCCTATTAAAAAGATTTTGAAGTATGGAGATGTTATAGATTCAGATGATTTTGTTTTCAGTTTTGGGAAAACTGTAGAGGATGTTAAAAAAAGCTATTTATACATAACTAAAAAAGGTGGAAAGTTTTTTATTATTTCTAACAAAGTTATCAGATTCTTTGACATGGATACGCAGCAAGGGGGAGAAATACCAAAAGATAAGGAAGTGCTGTTAAAAAGTAGAAGGATGTATATAGTTGATGGACATAGATTTGTTGTTAGACAGGCTGTTTTATCTGGGAAGGTTGATGTAGTTCCTGTTTCTAAAAATTCTGTCAGAATAGGTGAAAGTAAAGGAGCTTTGGTAGTTGAAGTTAGCTATAACGGGGAAAAAAGGGTTGTAAAACTGTTAGGAGGAGGTATGAGGGCAAGTATTGTTGGGGAGCCTGTAAGTTTAGATATGAAAGATGTAAAATTAACCCTTTCTTGGGGTGCAAAGACTATAAATCTACCTTTTTATGTATATCTTAAAGATTTTATTGTTGAGAGATACCCTGGTTCTATGAGACCTTCTTCTTATGAGAGTTTGGTTATTGTAAAAGACCCGGTAAACAATAAGGAGTTTGAATACAGAATATACATGAATCACACATTAGAGTATGGAGGATACAAATTTTTCCAATCTTCCTATGACCCTGATGAGAGGGGGACAGTTCTTTCTGTTAACCACGACCCTGGAAAGATACCTACATACATAGGTTATTTCCTTCTTGCGTTAGGGCTATTTCTCAATTTAATTAATCCATATTCACGATTTGGAAGACTTGCAAGGATGAAAGTGGAGAAATTAGTTGGTATATTTGTAATGGTATTTGTTCTGTTTCATCCATCTACAGCAGAAGAAGACCCATTAAAAATGCCTTTAGAACAGGTTATAAAGCAGGTAAAAAAAGTTAGTGAAGAACATGCTGAGAAATTTGGAACTCTTCTCACCCAAAGTGTTGATGGAAGAATTGAGCCTATAGATACTTTGTCTATAGATGTTTTAAACAAAGTATCAAAAAGAACCTCTTTCTATGGTTTAACTCATAACCAAATTGTGTTAGGTATGCTCGTGATGCCCAGATACTGGCAGGTAATTCCTGTAATAAAAGTGTCCCATCCTGCTATTAAAAAAATGTTAGGAGTTCCAGTTAGAGATAGGTATTTCCCCTTTTATAAAGCTTTTGATGAAGATGGAAATTACAAACTGTATCAAGCAGTTGAACAGGCAAAGAGAAAGAAGCCTGCAAGGAGAAATCAGTTTGATAAAGAGCTAATAAAGATAGATGAAAGAATAAACATTATGTATATGGTTTTTACTGGAGAGTTGTTCAGGATATTTCCTTTAAAAGGAGACCCAAATCACACATGGTATAGCCCAAAGGCAGCTGTTGAAAAATTTCCTGAAAAAGAATCCCAGAAGATTAGATTACTATTGATTGGATATTTTGCTGCAGTTGAAAAAGGTATTAAAGAAGGAGACTGGAGTTATGCAGATAAGTTTTTACAGAAAATAAAAGAGTATCAGAAAATAAATGGAGCAGATATATACCCTTCAGAAATAAAGATAAAGGCAGAAATACTGTATAACAGGCTGAACTTATTTGAGAGACTCATATTTGTTTATCTGTTTGCAGGATTAACTCTGCTAACTTTAATATTTATAAAACTGATAAAACCCTCTTTAGACCTTTCTATCCCAACAAAAACTGTTCTTATTATACTAATTGCTGGATTTTTGCTACACACTTTTAATCTTGGATTACGGTGGTATATATCAGGACATGCCCCCTGGAGTAATGGCTACGAATCTATGATTTATATAGCATGGACTATAATACTGGCAGGAATAGTCTTTGCAAAACAGTCTCCCTTCGCTGTTGCAACAACAGGTATTTTGTCTGGGCTTACTCTATTTGTAGCCCACCTTAGCTGGATGGATCCACAGATAACAACAATTGTCCCTGTATTAAAATCCTACTGGCTTACTATTCACGTTTCTGTTATTACTGCAAGTTATGGATTTTTAGGGCTTTCTGCTCTTCTTGGATTCATAACGCTACTGCTGTTTATTATTAGAAACCCCAAATCATATGATGATAAGCAAAAACAGATAACTATTTCTATATTAGAAGCAACAAGAATTAATGAAATGTCTATGATAATAGGATTATCACTTATTACGGTGGGAAACTTCCTTGGAGGAGTATGGGCTAACGAATCCTGGGGAAGATACTGGGGATGGGACCCAAAAGAAACGTGGGCTTTAGTAACTATACTTGTTTACACTTTTATAGTCCATACAAGGCTTGTTCCGTGGCTCAGGTCAACCTATCTGTTTGCTGTCCTGTCTGTATTAGGATTTTCTTCTGTATTGATGACTTATTTTGGAGTTAATTACTACTTGTCAGGACTTCACTCTTATGCAGCTGGAGACCCTATTCCTGTTCCCTCATGGGTTTACTGGGCTATAGCTGTTGTGTTTACAGTGATAATCGCAGCTTACAGAAATAGGAAAATTCAAACAATTTAGATATACTTTTTTAATTTTTCCTTGTGGATAATTATGTCTCTGCCTCTCTTCTCTAATATTCCCTGTTCTTTAAATTTTTTCAAAATCCGAGAAAACGTTTCTGGTGTTATGTTAAGAAGAGAGGCTATCTTGTTGTGTTTTAACTGTCTGAAAAGGTCTTCATGTTCATACATAAACTTTGCAACACGAGATACAGCATCCATCATGAGATTTTGAATAATTATGTCATTCAGTATTCTTATCTTGTATGCAAAAGATTTAAGAACGTTGAATGCTATTTCTGGGTCTTTGAGAAAATCGTTTCTAAACTTTTCATAATCTATAGCTAAAACTTTGCCGTCAGTTTCAAATTCTGCAGTTGCTGGATATGGCATATTTTCAAAGTTTGCCACTTCTGCAATCATGTTTATAGGATGAAAGTAATGGAGGGTTATCTCGTTCCCCTTAAGGTCTGTTTTAAACACACGAATTGTGCCTTCAAGAAGAATATAAAGATACTTAGGCTCTTCGTCTTCATAAAATAACAGTTCTCCTCTTTTATAATCCTTTATAAAGGATATATCTCTTAATTTTTTTAGCTGTTCGTCATTAAGGTGTCTAAACAGATATATTTCCCGTGCGTCAATCATAACTCTCACCTTCATTAAGTTTAATTAGGAATTATAGCATATTGTTAACTTTATCTCTGACAGATTATAGGTTAGTCTTTGTTAACTAAATTGACTGGAATCAATGACATCAAGAGAGACAAAATTGAAAATTAATCTCAAAAAAGGAGGAATAAATTATGACTAATAAAGATGAGATAAAGGTTGAGGGTGCTACAGTTCCTGTGTATACCTATGAGAAGGATGGTATTACTTATTACGAGTTTGATACTTCTGAGCTGGGTCCCCCTGAGCCTATGGTAAATGCTCTTTCTGTTCTCAATTTAATAGATTCTTCTAATAAAAGGGCTGTGATGATTAACCATAAAAAACCGATGGGTCTGTTTGACAAAATATCTGACAGGTTTGATTATAAAGTAGAAGAGCTAAACGGTAAATATAGAATAGAATTTTGGTTAAAGGAAAGTAAATGAGGTTAGTTGGTAACTTAGCAACACAGTTTGCTCCCCCGTTTAGCCTTGTTCTCCACTATTTTTTGGGAGGTTTTATTTTTAATTTGATTTCTATGGCTTCTCTTTACTTTTATGCTGGAAGCTTTGAACCTCCCTTTATTTCTTTTTCTTATGCATTTCTGGCTCACACTTTCTTAATAGGCAGTGTAATGACAATAATATTTGGGGCGTTATACCAGCTGATACCTGTAGCTCTTGAGGTGCCTGTGTTTTCTTTTTTTCTTGGTTACGTGCAGTTTTATGCTCACCTGATAGGTCTTTTAATTTTTTTGTTCTCCTTATTCAGCAGAAATCTCTATGTTATGTTGGTAGGTGCTGTTATTCTTTTGATTTCTTTTTTGATATTTAGTTTTAACTTTTTTATGAGCATAAGAGGTTTAAAAAGCTTTAATACTACAGCGAAATTTCTTTTCTTTGCAACTGTGTCCTTAATAATAGGGGTTTTTATTGGTGTTTTTATGGTTTTTAACTTTGTTTTTGGTTTTTATTCTGGAAGTATAGAAAACCTTGTGTATGCCCACATAATATTTACTCTTTTTGGATTTGTTTTTATGGTTATAATGGGTGTTTCTATGGTTCTACTCCCTATGTTTAGTCTTTCCCATAAATTTAGGGATATATACATCAATCTTTCCTTTTTTGTAATGATGATTTCTGTTTTTGGGGGAGGTTTTGTATCTTTCTTTTTTGGGAGTAGTCCTGTCTATTATTCGGTTTTTTTAATGATTATTTCTGCGTTATTTTTGTATCTCTTACAGGTCTATGAGATTTATACCAAAAGGGCAAGAAGACTTAAAGATACAGGAATTGATACTATGTTTATGTCACATTTTTTTATATTAATATTTATAATTTCTGTAATACTCACACCTTTTTCAGAAAAATTTGTATTTATTTCAGGTTTTTCTCTAATTTTTGGATTTATAAACCTCCTTATATACGGCAGTATGTATAAGATTTTGCCTTTTTTAACCTGGTTTCATAGATTTTCTAACTTAGTAGGAAAAAAGAAAGTTCCTATGCTAAACGATATGCTCCCTGAAAGACTTCCTTCATATCAGATAGTTTTATCATCTGCAGGTGTAATTTTACTCCTGATTTACTTATTGGTTCCTGTGAACTTTCTTTTCTACATATCTGTAATTTTTTTAGTAGTAGGTTCATCAATGTATTTATACATAAATATCTATGTATTAAGGTTTAGATTGGAGGAATAAAAATGACAGTAACAAAGGAAGATGTTTACAGAGTTTTAAAAAATGTCTTAGACCCGGAGATTGGATTTAACATTGTTGATTTAGGGCTTGTGTATGATGTTGAGGTTAATGATGGAAAAGTAAAAGTGAAGATGACCCTTTCTTCCCCTTCCTGTCCCCTTTCTGGAACAATACTCAGCTGGGTGGAAAGTGCAGTCAGAAATATTGAAGGTGTTAAAGATGTTGAGATAGAGCTTGTATGGGAGCCTCCGTGGAGTATAGAGATGGCAAGTGATGAAGTAAAAAAAGCCCTTGGTATGAAGTATTAAAAATATCTATACCCCTATTGACCTGAATCAATGAAACCTTTGCTCAAAGTCCATAGTTTTAAATATGAGAAAAATCATAGAGAATACAGAAAGATGATAAAACAAAAGCAAAAGGCACCAAATAAGAATCTTAAAAGCTCAGTCAACAATCTTTTCTTTATATTTTCCGGGATAGACAAAATTACCGCCAGCTGGGTCTGTCTATCCCTTGAAAATGGCGGAATAGAAGTAGCCCAGCCCTGTGAGGTTTAAAATGGCCTTACAGGAGAGGAGTAGAAAATGGAGGTAAAGGAAGAGAAAAAGCAGAAGACGGGATTTGAGATGTCCCGTAGGGACTTCCTGAAGACCAGTGCTGCCGTAGCTGCAGCTGCTGCTGTTGGAATGGAAGTTCCAGAAGATGCTCTTGCTGCCGCTTCCAGTGCAGAGGCGGGATGGAGATGGGATAAAGCTGTTTGCCGTTTCTGCGGAACAGGATGCGGTATTATGATTGCTGTTAAAGATGACCGTATCGTTGCGGTGAAAGGAGACCCAAAAGCTCCCGTTAACAAAGGTCTAAACTGTATCAAAGGTTACTTTACAGCAAAAATTATGTATGGTGCTGACAGACTGACAAAACCCCTTCTCAGGGTGAATGAAAAAGGAGAGTTTGACAAAAACGGTAAGTTCAGACCTGTCAGCTGGAAAAAAGCCTACGAGGTTATGGTAGAGCAGTTCAAAAAGGCTTATAACGAGCTGGGACCAGAAGGTGTAGCTATATTTGGTTCTGGACAGTACACAATAATGGAAGGTTATGCAGCTGCAAAACTGATGAAAGCAGGTTTCAGGTCAAACAACATAGACCCTAACGCAAGACACTGTATGGCATCTGCTGTTGTTGGTTTTATACAGACTTACGGAATTGACGAACCACCAGGATGTTATGACGACATTGAGCTTACAGACACATTTATGGTATGGGGTTCAAACATGGCAGAAATGCACCCCATACTGTGGGCAAGGGTAACAGACAGAAAGCTTTCAAACCCAGATAGAGTGAAAGTAGTAGTTCTCTCAACATTCAGACACAGAACAATGGACTTGGCAGACATAGATATCGTTTTCAGACCTAACACAGATCTTGCGATAATGAATTACATCGCAAGGGAAATTGTTTACAACCATCCAGAAGCTATAGACTGGGATTTTGTTAACAAATACTGTGTATTCACAACAGGTTACATTGATACAGGATATGGAATGAGAAACCCTGAACACGCTAAAGCGTTAGGATACAGCGACAAAGAGATGCAAACAATAATGAAACAGGCAGTAAAAAGAGTTTCTGCTCTTGAAGCACCAGCCCTCAGTATTTACGGTTACAAAGAAGGTGACGTGATTAAGATGAAACATGTAAAACAGGCAGGAAAACACTGGATAATTTCCTTTGAAGACTTTAAAAAAGCCCTCGCACCATACACCCTTGACTACGTTGCAAGAATAGCAAAAGGAGACCCAGATGAGCCGTTAGAACAGTTTAAAGAAAAACTGAAAAAAATGGCAGAGCTTTACATAGAGAAAGGTAGAAAAGTTGTTACATTCTGGACTATGGGATTCAACCAGCACACAAGAGGTTCATGGGTTAATGAGCAGGCATACATGCTTCACCACTTACTTGGTAAGCAGGCTCAACCTGGTAATGGAGCATTCTCAATAACAGGACAGCCTTCTGCCTGTGGAACAGCAAGGGAAGTTGGAACATTTGCCCACAGACTGCCAGCTGACATGGTTGTATTCAATCCAAAACACAGAAAGATAGCAGAAAAAATATGGAATATTCCCCATGGAACAATCAATCCAAAGGTTGGTTCCCACATTGTTAAGATAATGAGAGACCTTGAAGATGGAAAAATCAAGTTTGCATGGGTTCAGGTATGTAACCCATGGCAGGACACTGCAAACGCTAACCACTGGATAAAAGCAGCAAGAAAGATGGATAACTTTATCGTAGTATCTGACTCCTATCCCGGAATATCCGCTAAAGTTGCAGACCTGATACTGCCAGCAGCTATGATTTATGAAAAGTGGGGAGCTTACGGAAATGCAGAAAGAAGAACACAGCACTGGAGGCAGCAGGTAACACCTCCGGGAGAAGCAATGCCAGACATATATCACATTGTAGAGTTTTCTAAATTCTTCAAGCTAAAAGAAGTATGGAAAGAGTGGAAACTGTCAGATGGAACGGTCCTTCCTAACGTGTTAGATAAAGCTAAAGAGATGGGCTACAGCCCAGAAGATACACTTTACGATGTTCTTTTCTCTGAGAAAGCATTCAGCAGAACAATACCGGATGTTGACCTGTCATATCCTCAACCTGTTGCTAAGAACCCAAATACAGGTGAAATACACCTGAACACATGTGCTGTAGGAGACAAGAGAACAGTTATCGGTGTAGATGGAAAACCATGGAAAGGTTACGGTTTCTTCATAGAAAAGGCACTGTGGGAAGAATACAGACTGTTTGGAATGGGACATGGACACGACCTTGCACCATTTGATATGTATCACAAGGTAAGAGGTCTAAGATGGCCTGTTGTTGATGGAAAAGAAACGCCATGGAGATTCAATGCAGATTACGACCCATATGCAAGGAAGGAGATTGAAGCAGGAAGAGCCCCAAGAGACGGTAAGTTCGCATTCTACGGACCTGCACTTAAGAAAATACCAAGAGGAAATCTATTTGGTCCAACATCAAAAGAGAAGGTTGACCTCACAAATAAAACAAAAATATTCTTCAGACCTTACATGGATCCACCAGAGCCACCAGATGAAGAATATCCATTCTGGCTCGCAACAGGTAGGGTTCTTGAGCACTGGCACTCTGGAACAATGACAATGAGAGTTCCTGAGCTTTACAGGGCTGTTCCTGAGGCTTACTGTTACATGAATCCAAAAGACGCTGAAAAATTAGGCGTGAAAGATAACGACCTTGTATGGGTAGAGTCCAGACGTGGAAAAGTTAAAGCCCGTGTTAAAACAAGGGGAAGAAACAGGCCTCCAAGGGGACTGGTGTTTATCCCATGGTTTGATGAAAGGGTTTACATCAATAAGGTTACACTTGATGCTACGGACCCAATATCCAAACAGACAGACTACAAAAAGTGTGCGGTTAAAATTTACAAAGCATAAAGGTGGGAAAAGTTGGCTGAAAGCAGCAAAGTGGACAGAGGAAGACGGAAATTCTTCATACAAATCCTCCAGGGGCTTGGTCTTGCAGCCCTTGGAGGTTCCATCTGGGGTGGATATGTTGCAGAAGCAAAACATGACGAGATAGTTCTCAGACCACCGGGAGCTGTTCCTGAAGAAGAATTTATAAGAAAGTGTATAAAATGCGGTATGTGTGTTGAAGCCTGCAAAAACAGGGAAAACAATCCTGACAGAACAAAGCAAACATCGACGCTGAGACTGGCTGCACCAGGAGACCACAGACCAAAAGAAGAAGGCAAATATATATACCCTAAAGAAGTTCCTGTTGGAACACCTTACTTTGTCCCCAGAGAGATTCCTTGCTACATGTGTGAAGATATACCCTGTGTTCCACCATGTCCTACAGGGGCATTAGACCCTGAGCTTGTTTCCTCTGTTAAGGATGGTAAAAAGACCCTAGACATAAACAAAGCCCGCATGGGAGTTGCTGTTGTTGATGCAGAGCACTGCATAGCATATTGGGGTCTTCAGTGTGATGCCTGCTACAGGGCATGTCCACTGATTGACGAAGCAATAAAACTTGAGCTTAGAAGAAATCCAAGAACAGGAAGACATGCATTCCTGCTCCCTGTTGTTTATCCAGACGTGTGTACAGGATGTGGACTGTGTGAGCATGCATGTGTAACGGAAAAACCTGCAATATTTGTCCTGCCGAGAAATGTAGCACTGGGAAGGGTAGGAAAACATTATGTGAAAGGATGGGAAAAACAGGATGAGCAGAGACTGAAAGGCTCCAGGGGCATTCAGAAAACGATAACTCCAAAAAGTAAAAAATCTCCGGAAGAATACCTGAACACAGAGGATTTGCTCAATGAAGAATAACATTCTATATAAACACAGATTTTTAATAGGTAGAAGGATTGTTCAGATTTCCATACTACTCCTTTATATAGCTGGCAACCTTTACGGCTGGAAAATTCTGCAGGGAAATCTGAGCTCATCAAGAATTTTTGACGTTATTCCTATGGCAGACCCGTATGCTGTTCTTCAGCTATTTGTTGCTGGAAGTCTTCTCGCAACAGATGTGCTCATTGGAGCCTTGATTGTTTTGCTGTTCTATTCTCTTATTGGTGGAAGGGCTTTTTGCAGCTGGGTATGTCCAATCAACATGGTTACAGACTTTGCAAACTGGCTCAGAATGAAGACAGGACTGCACAGAGAAGAGTGGCAGCTGAGAATATCCAGAAAAACAAGATACTGGGTGCTGGGGCTCAGTCTGGTAGTTTCCTTTATTATTGCTGCACCTGCATTTGAGTTTATCAGTCCCATATCTATGCTCCACAGAGGTCTTATTTTTGGTATGGGATTTGGCTGGGTTGCTGTTGGTGGAGTATTCCTGTTTGACCTGTTTGTTACGAAAAACGGCTGGTGTGGACATGTGTGTCCTTTAGGGGGTTTTTATTCCCTGATAACAAAGCCTTCTGCCATAAGGGTTAAACATGATGCTGATAAGTGTACTTTATGCATGAACTGTAAAAATGTATGTCCAGAGAAGCAGGTTTTATGGATGATAGGTAAAGAGAGTGTCATCGTTTCGTCGGGGGAATGCATAAACTGTGGAAGATGCATAGAAGTGTGTAACGATGATGCTCTTAACTTTAGCTTTAGATACAAACCACAAAAGGAGGAGAAGGAAGATGCTTAAGAAAAGATTAATAGGAGCATTAGTAATCCCGGCAGTGGGAATTTCTATAGTTCTAACATCATGTCAACCAGGAGGAACAGCTTCGACTGGAAAGGCTATTTCCTCTGAAGAACTTTCTTACAGGAAAGCACCATTAACTGTGAATACAGCCCCACCTCCTGTTGAGTTTCCAAAAGCACCTCCAGGAAAAGCAAAAAGATTTACCAGGGCTTATGAAAATGCACCACCTATGATTCCCCATAGTGTTGAAGGGCTTTTACCTATAACCAAGGACAACAATGCATGTTTAGGCTGTCATGACCCAAAAGTGGCAAAGAGTGTGGGAGCTACGCCTGTATCACCAACCCACTTTATTGATTTCTTCCAGCTGATAAAAGGAAAAGTTGTAAAACTGAACAAACTTGACCCTGCAAGATGGAACTGCACCCAGTGTCATGCTCCACAGGCCAATGCAAAACCTCTTGTCAAGAATACATTCAAACCTGATTACAGAAACCCAGAAACAAAGAAAAGGACAATACTTTACAAAAACGTTATGGAAGGAGTTTATTAATGTCCAAAAAAATGGACAGGAGGGGCTTTTTGAAAGCCCTTCCTTTTATTCCTAAAGCAGCAGTAGAAGAGATTAAAAATCCTTCTGAAGAAGAGGTGAGGGATATTATAAGGCCTCCCTATATCTCTGAAAGCTCAGACTTTACAAAATGCGCAGAGTGCAGTGGAGAATGTGTAGCAGTATGTGAAGAAAGGATACTTTTTAGACTAAAAGATGGTTCTCCCCATGTGGTTTACGGGGAAAAGGGATGCACTTTTTGCGGAAAGTGTGCAGAAATTTGTGAATATGATGTTTTATCAAAAGAAAATCCAGCAAGAATAAACGTAGAGGTAAGAATAAACATAAATAAATGTATGGCGTGGAATGGAGTAATGTGTTTTTCCTGTAAGGAACCCTGTTTAGACAATGCTATTAGGTTTGAAGGGCTATTTAAACCCCAGATTATTCCAGATGTATGCACAGGATGTGGTTTTTGCACGAATGTCTGTCCTTCAGGAGCTATAGAAGTCTTTCCAGTGGAGACAGGAGAAAATGAAAAAACTTCTTAGCCTATCTGCTCTATTTTTTGTTTTTGTAATAAGAGCCTATTCAGTTACTCCTGAACTTGTTAACACTTTTAAGGTAGATGGAGCAGTTAGCGAGCTCAGATACTTTGATGGAAAGATTTTTGTAGCTACTGAGAGGGGAAAAGTTAAAGTTATAGAGCTTAAGACGGGAAAAACTCTTCTTGAAATTAAGTATCCTGAGTTTGAAGATTTTACAGGTGAATTACAGCTTCCAAAGGTTTTTTCAGTAGATGTATCTCCAGATAGAAAGAAAATTGTTGCTGTGGTTCAAGCAAGCAGAGGAGGTAGAGAAGTTTACATATACTCAGGAAAAAAACTCAAGAAGATTGTTGACAGGAAGAAACACCTCCAGATAACAAGAGTGAGATTTATAGACAACAATCATCTACTTTTTGGTCTTGGAGGGGATGAGCTTGTCCTGTTCCAGATAGATAAAAAGAAAATTTTATACAGAAATCCTGTTGGTATGTCCTTTTTTTCTGATATGGAGATTAACGAGAACAGAACAAAAGTCGCAGTAGTTGATGAGAGTGGTGATACGAGAATCGCAGACATAAAAACAGGAAAAGTGATAAAAGTTATTGAAGAGCTAAACAAAGACAAAGCCTTTGATGTTGATTTCAAAAGTGACAGGATAATAACAGGAGGAAGGGATAAAAAGGCTGTATTTTACAATCTAAAAACTGACCAGTATAGAATAATGAATGCAGATGACTTTATGGTCTTCTCTGTTGCCCTCAGTCCATCAGGAAAAAAAGGTGCCTATCTATACAATGATAAGTTTGATGTTCGTATCTTTGACACAGAAACAGGAGATATTATTTCTGTTCTGAAAGGCCACAGAGCTACACCTTCAAACATACTGTTTATTGATGAGAATCAATTAATAATTGGTTGTGATGACGGAAAATTATATATATGGAGGTTAAAAGGATGAATATCTCAAGTGCAGTTGTTGTTACAGAACCTGAGCATCTTCAGGAAGTTCTTCAGTCTTTAGAAGAAAGTGGTCTGTGTGAAGTTTACTTTCACGATGATAAAAGCGGAAAGATAGTGATTATCATTGAGGGGGAAGATGTAAACGAAGAGACATTTAAGCTAAAGCAGATACAGATGCTTCCCCACGTGCTGTCTGCAAACATGGTCTATTCATACTCTGAAGAAGAGTGGGAATCAGCTGCCGAATATCTCCAGAAACTCAGTAACGATGTTCCAGAGATACTAAACGATGAAAACGTCAGAGCTGAAGACATTGTTTATAAAGGACACATAAAGGGTTACATCAGTTAGAGGGGAGGCTATGGATAAAACGTTTGATATGTTCTGGGAAACGGAAGTTCCAGAAAACGAGCTGATTATATCAAGAACAGACCTTAAAGGGATAATAACTTACGTTAATGAAACTTTTGCGAAGATATCAGGATACTCTCCAGAAGAGCTTATAGGAAAACCCCACAACATCATCAGACATCCTGACATGCCAAAATCTGTTTTTAAAGAGCTGTGGGAGACGATAAAACAGGGAAAAACCTGGAGAGGTTACGTAAAAAATCTTAGAAAAGACAGGGGATACTACTGGGTTTATGCCGAGATTTCAGGAGTATACAGAGATGGACAGCTTGTTGAATACAAGTCTATGAGAGCTCCTGTATCTGGGGAAAAGAAAAAGCAGATGCAGGATTTATACGACAAAATGAGAGAAGAGGAAGGAGGGCCTGTAAGGGTTGTGATGTATTTAGAAAAAGAGGTTTACGACAGATTAGAGCAACTCTCACAGGAGCTGGGAATTTCTGGAGAAGAAGTTATAAAAAAACTTCTGTCTGAAGTAAAGACATAAATTCAAGGAGGTTTGGACAATGAAAGGGAAAGTGTTAAGTCTGGGAGCAGCAGCATTACTGGCAGGGGGAGCGTTTCTGCTGAGTGGTCAGACAAGTAGCTCAAACGCTCAGGACCTGCTTGGTGTCTCATTTATTGACAATGTAAAGCCTTATTTAGAATTCAGGCCAAGGTATGAGTATGTAGATCAGGAGAAAACTGGTAAGAAAGATGCAAATGCCCTGACCATCAGAACAAAAATTGGGGTTAAGATTGGAACTGTTTTGGGAGTAAACGGACTGTCAGCTGTGCTTGAAGCCATTGACGTGTCAGCACTTGTTGATGATTATGCTCCTCAAAAATCAAATTATGAAACTGTGAAAGACCCTGCCAACACCAGAATAACACAGGCTTACGTTGCTTACTCTTTAGGTAACTACACCTTTGTTGCAGGTAGAAAATACGTGATTATTGACGACCACAGATTTATAGGAACTATTGGATGGAGACAGATGCCCCAGTCTTTTGGTGTTTTAGCAGTAGCAGGAAAACCTCTACCAGGACTGGACTTTTTACTGGCAGGAATCTATGAGAGAAAGTTTATTGTTGACGGCGGAAATATGGACTGGAAATTAGACAAAATGCCTATTGTCTTAGACGTAAACTACAAAGTCATTCCTCAACTGAGGGTAAAAGGTTTTGCATATCTTCTGACAGACATTCACAACACATACGGTGTGAAGGCCTCTGGAGCTGTTGACCTTGGAGGAGTAAAAGTTTCATACCTTGGTGAGTATGCAAAACAGACAGACCCATATCAGAAGGATAATAAATCAGCAAAACCAGACATTGATACAGACTACTACAGACTGAAAGTCGGCGCTTCATCAATGGGATTCTTTGGAAACATAATGTATACATACTTTGGGTACAAAAAAGCTGGAAAAAATGCAGGATTTTCTGTTCCACTGGCAACAAACCACAAGTTTGATGGATGGGCAGACGTTTTACTTGCAGGTGCTGCAGGTGGATTTGACTATGGTATGAAAGAGTGGTGCATATCTGCAGGTTACAAAAATCCTGCAATAGGAAAACTTATGATTGCATACCTGAAGTTTGATTCAGATAAGGATCCGGGAATTGGAAAAAGCATAGGTTCAGAAATAGATGCACTGTATGCTAAAAAGCTGACAAAAAGACTGTCATTCCTTGCAAAAGCAGCGTGGTATAACGCAGATAATGGATATTATACAAAAGGAAATCTAAAAGGAACTAATGACGTAACAAAATACTGGCTGCAGCTTGATTACAGGTATTAATTCTATAAACTTTTAAAGGAGGGTAATTATGAGGGTTACAAAACTTACAGGTAAACTGGTAGGAGCTGCCCTTGTAACAGGGATATTAGCACTATCAGTAAACACCTCAAAAGCTGAGTCTTCGCCTCCACCTATAACAAAGGAGGAGATGAAAAAAGCTGCAAAGATTTACTTTGACAGATGTGCAGGATGTCACGGGATGCTAAGAAAGGGAGCTACAGGACCAGCTCTAACACCAGACAGAACAAGAAAACTTGGAACAGAAGCTCTTGAAGCATTCATTTACAATGGAACACTTGGAGGAATGCCTGACTGGGGTAAACAGGGAATACTTAGCAAAGAAGAGATTAACCTTCTGGCAAGATATCTCCAACATGAGCCTCCACCACCCCCAGAGCTTTCAATGCAGCAGATGAAAGCATCCTGGAAGGTTTATATGCCTGTTGAAGACAGACCAACAAGACCCCAGCACAACCTGAATTGGAAAAACTTCTTTGGAGTAATACTGAGAGATGTAGGTAAGGTCGCAATAGTAGATGGGGATACTAAAAAGCTTGTAAATATCGTAGATACAGGATTTGCTGTTCATATTCTCAGGTCTTCAGCTTCTGGAAGATACATGTATTCTATAGGTAGAGACGGAAAAGCAACAGTTATAGACCTGTGGTTAGCAAAACCTGATAAAGTTGCTGAGGTTAAAGTCTGTTATGATGCCCGTTCAATTGACACAAGCAAGTATCATGGCTATGAAGACAAATATGCAGTTGTGGGATGTTACTGGCCACCATCTTTTGTTGTATTAGATGGTATGACGTTAGAGCCTAAAAAAATCGTTTCAACAAGCTCATATTACTATGACACACAGGAGTTTGTAAGAGAAGCAAGGGTTGCATCAATTGTTTCTTCCCACTACGACCCTATATGGGTGCTGAATATAAAAGAAGCTGGACAGGTATGGCTTGTTGATTACTCTAAAGTTGACAAGGGAACTATAAAGATAGATATGATTGATGCTGAGAGATACTTACACGATGGAGGATGGGACCTGTCTAAAAGATACTTCCTTGTTGCTGCTAATATGAGAAATAAGATTGTTGTAGTTGATACGAAAGATAAAGAGCTTGAAGCTATTGTCAAAGTTGGAACAAAACCTCACCCTGGTAGAGGTGCAAACATAAACCATCCTAAATATGGCCCAATTTGGTGCACAGGACATATCGGTGAAAACAGAATTGCATGTATAGGAACAGACCCTAAAGGTCATCCTCAGTATGCATGGAAGGTTGTTAAATGGATTAAAATGCCTGGTGAAGGTGGAGGTAACCTGTTTATCAAAACACATCCAAAATCTAAATACCTGATTGCTGATAGACCTCTCAACCCAGACCCACAGCTTAAAAGAAGTATATTTGTGTTTGACAAAAACACATTTGAGCTTGTTAAGACACTTAAAGTGCCAGCAAAATACAAAAATATCAGGGCAGTTCATGAAGAGTTCAATAAAGATGGTTCAGAGTTCTGGATTTCTGTATGGGGTAAAAAAGACCAGCCAACAGCTATCTTAGTATATGATGCAAAAACTCTGAAGTTGAAAAAAGAGATAACCGGAGATTGGATAAGAACACCTACTGGTAAATTTAACGTTTATAACACTATGAAGGACATATACTAATGAAGAAAATAGTCCTGCTGCCGCTAACCCTCCTGATTGTATTTGGTGCCTTTGCAGGGGAGTTGGCAAATGGGAGCCAGCTGTACCAAAAACACTGTGCCTCTTGTCACGGGGTGGACAGAGCCGGTACAGTGGCTCCCCCTCTTCTACCATTATTTTTAAGAAAATATTCGGAAAAAAAACTGATTTATATCATCAAAAATGGACTGCCTGCAACACAGATGCCATCTTTTCCTCAACTTTCTGAGGAAGAGATTAGGTCAATTATATCTTATATAAGAAAGCCTGCAAAGATAGAATGGTCGGAAGAAAAAATAGTTAAGTCCGTTCAGATAAATAATGCTCCTGAAAAAAAGCTTCCTGTAAAAAATATTAAGAATATTGTAGCTGTTGTTGAACGGGGACATCAGAAAGTATGGATAATGGAAGGAACAAAGATTTTAGATAAATTTACTTTCAAAAATGTTCACGGAGGCCTAAAGTTTTCTCCGTCAGGGGAAAGAATATATATACCATCAAGGGACGGATGGATAGGAAGATACGACATAGACAGAGGAAAGTTTTACGGAAAGGTCAGGGCGTGTGTTTATCTGAGAAACATATCCCTTGACAGAAGAGGGAAGTATATTTTAGCATCCTGCTGGCTTCCCAAAAGTATAATTGTCCTTGACGCAGAGAGCTTTAAGCCTGTAAAAGTTATAAAACAAGAAGGCCTGATATCTGCAGTATACGAGCTTTACTCAAAAGACGAGGCAGTTTTTTCTTTTAGAGATAAGCCATTTATAGGTTTTATGAATACTAAAAATTTCAGCATAAAGTACAAAAAGATAAAAGAGCCTTACGAAGACTTTTTTATAGACCCATTTGAAAATTACATAGTAGGAACCTCAAGAAAAGGAACTTTACTTACTGTTTATCAGATAAATAATGGAAAGGAGATATTTTCATATTCCATAGAAGGCATGCCCCATCTTGCATCAGCAACATTCTGGTATAAAAATGGCAAGTTTTACTTTGCCACTCCCCACATAGGAAAACCTTATGTTACCATCTGGCAGATGTATAACTGGAAGTTTATTAGGAAAGTTAACATAAAAGGAAATGGCTTTTTTGTCAGAACCCATCCAGCAACGCCATATCTGTGGACAGATAATGGGGGAGATAAAATTGTTCTGATTGATAAAGACAGTTACAGGGTTAAAACATTAGAGACCCAAAAAGGAAAAAGAGTAATACACACAGAGTTTTCAGGAGATGGTAATTTAGCATATGTAAGCCTTTACAACAGAGACGGAGCACTGCTGATTTACGACAGCATCACATTAAAACTGATAAAAAAAATCCCAGCCAGCGTCCCTATAGGTAAGTACAACATAATAAACAAGTCCAGAAAGTATGCTCCTGTTTTGCTGGGCAGGGAAGTCTTTATGTTAAAATGCTGGGGATGTCATCACCAAACACAGGAAGCCTTTGCTCCCTCTTTCAGATGGATTGTGAATCACAGGGACAAGAATATAATAATATCCCACATAATGAACCCTGAAGCTACATACAAACAGTTAGGATATGAAAGAAATGCAATGCCTAAATTAAATTTATCTAAAGAGGAGTTAGATGCTGTCCTTTCCTACATGATGGAGTTTAAAGATGCTGAGGATAACTGAATACATAAAAAAAACATTAAATGGAGAAAAGATAAAACCTTTTCCTGGAGTTATCCTTATATGGAACCTGACCAATGCCTGTAATCTTTTCTGTAAACACTGCTACTCTGCAGCAAACAGTTCAAGGGCAGGAGAACCTGAAATAGACACAATAAAAGAGCAGATTCCTTACCTGAAAAAAGCCAATGTTAAGTATCTGATTTTGTCTGGAGGGGAACCACTAATAAGGGAAGACATATTTGATATAGCACAGCTATTTAACAAAAATGGCTTTATCACGACACTTTCAACCAATGGTCTTTTAATCACAGAAGACAACATAAATCAGATAAAAAAGCAGTTTTCTTATGTTGGTATAAGTATAGATGGAGATGAGGAAACTCACGATAGATTCAGAGGGATGAGAGGTGCTTTTAGAAAAAGCCTTGATGCTATCAGGCTTGTAAGAGATATAGGCGTGAAGGTTGGAATGAGATTTACCATAACATCAGAAACATATCAGTCTATACCATTTATTTTTGAGCTGGCAGAAAAAGAAAAAATACCAAAAATCTATTTTTCCCATCTTGTTTACTCTGGAAGGGGAAGGAATTTAAATCAGGCAGAAAAAAAGCAATATAGGAAAATTGTTCAGCAGATAATAGACAAGGCCTTTGAGTATGTGGAAAAAGGAGTTCCCATAGACATAGTAACAGGAAATAACGAAGCAGACGCAGTGCTGTTTTATCAGATGTTTAAAGAAAGGTATCCAGAAAAGGCAGAGCTGCTATACGAAAACCTGAGAATATGGGGAGGAAATCAGGCAGGTGTCAGGATAGCAGACATAGATTACAGAGGAAATGTAAAACCTGATACATACTTTCAGTATAAATTAGGGAATATATACGAAAAAGATTTTTACCAGATATGGAGTTCCAACGGAATACTGTCCAAGCTCCGTCAACATCCCAGACCTGTAAAGGGCAGATGTGGAGAGTGTGAATTTATTGACATATGTAATGGAAATTCCCGTTCCAGAGCCTATGCTGTATATGGTGATTACTTTGGGGAGGACCCAGAATGTTATATCTGATTGTTCTGTTTATGGCCATTTTTAACACTGTTTTGGCTGAAAAGCTGTATGTGGTAGAGAGGGAAAGGGGAGCATTAGCAGTTATTGAAAGTGGTAAGTTTGTTAGAGAGATAAAAGACCTCGGAAATCTAAATCACGCAATAGTAAAAACAAAAGGAGACTTTAGCTACTGTATAGCAAGGAATGGATATTTTTCAAAGATTGACAACAGAGCAGATAGATTAATAAAAAAAATAAAACCGGGAAACAGCGGTATCGGATTTACATTCATAAAAAACTACATAGCAATAGCCCATTACGACCCAAAAAAGGTAACAATTTTAGACCTAAATCTGAACACTATTAAACAGATAAATACAGGCTCAAGAAATGTAGGAATAAAACCATACAAGCATCTACTTGTTTTCTCACTGATGGATAAAGACCAGATATGGGTTTTAGATGCAGATAAAGAGTTTAAAAAGGTTTTTACTGTAGAAAATGCAGGAAAAATGCCCTTTGATGCATTAATCAATAAAGACAGATACATAGTGGGGTTTTTCAAAGAGAGGGGAGTGGGTATATTAGACTTGACCCATATGAAATATAAAAAGGTTAAGTTTGTCTCTGGGGAAGAGGAAGTTGTATTCAAAATACCCCATTTTGGTATGTGGGGGGTTATAGAGAATAAAGCCGTAATACCAGCAGTGGGAGAAAAAAAGGCATATGTAGTGTCTATAAAAAGTATGGAAGTTATAAAACATATACCATTAAAAGGACTTCCCGTTTTTATAGTTATTTCTCCAGATAAAAAAACAGCCGTCGTTAACTACAGTGGAGAAAACGACCATCTTCTTTCTGTGATAGATCTGAAAAAATTTAGAGTCATAAAAACATTTCCTGCAGGTAAAAGGGTTATGCATATGAGATTTTCAAAAGATGGGAAAAAACTTTATGTCTCTTCATACTTTGATAACAGTCTGAAAATATTTGACACTAAAAACTGGAAACTTCTAAAAGAGATAACAGTTCCAAATCCTTCAGGGATTTTTATAGTTAGATAAAGGGGGCTGATTGTTATGGGAAAAGTTTACATTGTTGGTGCTGGTCCGGGGGATCCGGAGCTTTTGACTCTAAAGGCTTTTCGGATAATAAAGGAAGCAGATGTTATTCTTTACGACAGACTTATAAATCCTGAGATACTATTTCACGCAAAACCAGGATGTGAGCTTGTTTATGTGGGAAAGGAAGATGGGAAGCACATATTAGAACAGGATAAGATAAACTTTTTACTCTATGAGTTTGCCCAAAAATATGAAACAGTTGTAAGACTTAAAGGAGGAGACCCTTTTGTTTTCGGAAGGGGAGGAGAAGAAGCGATATTTTTGAAAGAGAGGGGAATACCATTCGAGATTGTTCCTGGCATAACTTCAGCAATATCTGTTCCCTTATATGCAGGTGTCCCTGTAACTCACAGGGGGGTTGCTTCATCTTTTGTCATTGTTACAGGACACGGCTCTAAAGGTCAATTTCCTGATATTAACTGGAATGCCCTTGCAGGGATAGACACAGTTATCTTTTTGATGGGAGTGTCTAACCGCCAGAAGATAGCTCAGAACATGATAGATGCCGGTAAAAGCCCTGACACACCTGTGATTTTTATTGAAAAAGGAACAACAAAAGAGCAGAAAGAAGTGCAGTCTACGCTCAAAGAAGTTTCAGAAGGTAAAGTTAATGTTCATCCACCAGCTATATTCCTCATAGGAGAAGTTGTTAATCTAAAGGATAAGATACATTGGTTTAAAGAGTCTTTGAAAGGAGCAGAAATATGACAGAGACAGATAAATTAATTTTAAAAAAGCTGCAAGATATACCTATTGAGGAGGAACCTTTTAAAAGGATATCAGAAGAGGTAGGAATTTCACAGGGGAATCTGATTGACAGAATTAAACAACTAAAAGAAGATAAGGTAATCCGTCAGATTTCTCCTATATACGATACAAAAACTCTTGGATATGATAGCTCTCTTGTTGCATTTAAGGTTCAAAGAGATATTCAAAAAGTTGCCCAGATAGTAAATGAACATCCTGGAGTGAGCCATAACTATGAAAGAACAGATGAGTATAATCTGTGGTTTACAATAGCTGTTCCTCCAGACAGCAATTTAGGATTAGAAAAAACAGTGGAGATACTTGCCTGTCAATCAGGAGTAGAAGATTACCTGATACTGAGGACGAAAAAACTTTTTAAAATAGGTGTTAAGTTAGATTATGAAAATCTAAAAGATAAAGAAAACATTAAAATAAACAAAAAAGAAAACAAAAAGCCTTTTCATATCTCCCAAGAAGATAAAAAAATCATATTTATCACTCAAAGTGATATTCCTTTGACGGAAAGACCATTTGAAGTTTATTCTGAAACGTTAAACATAGACCATAAACAACTAATAGATAAACTCAACCTTTATAAAAATTACGGTGTAATGAGAAGATTTGCCGCAATTCTTTTCCACAGAAAAGCTGGTTTTACTGCTAATGGCATGGTTGTATGGAATGTGCCTGAAGACAGAATAGACGAGATAGGAACAAAACTCGCATCTTATAAGTCTGTATCCCATTGCTATCAAAGACAGACTTATAAAAACTGGCCGTACAATCTGTTTTCAATGATACATGCTAAAACTCAAGATGAATTAGAGGAGTTCATAAAAGAGATATCAAAAGAGATAGATGTGCAGGACTTTAAAGTGCTGTATTCAACAAGAGAATTTAAGAAAAAAAGAATTAAGTATTTTTCAGAAGAGTTTTACAGATGGGAGGAAACAAAAAATGGAAAATATACTACAGCAAGTATCAAAGGTTAAAAGAGACAAATTAGGAGAAGAAATTCCTATTCTTATATTTAGAGTTCTAAGGCATTACACCCATGAGTATGCCGCTGACCTATTGGGAGAGAGAGCATCAAATATTTTGTTTATAAATTCAGGAAAGGCTTTAGGTCTTGAGCTGGGGAAGATGCTATATGAAGAAGACATAAATAAATATCTTCAAAAAGTTTCCCAGTTTATACAGGAGGAAAAAATCGGAATACTTAATATTGTAGAGCTTTCAGATGAAAAGCTTGTAGTTCAGCTTGATGAATGTATAACCTGTGCAGGAATGGACAACATAGGTAAGAGAATCTGTTTTTTTGAGGTAGGTATTGTTTCAGGACTTGTTGAAGGTTTTTTAGGAAAGAAGGTTATAGCTCAGGAAACAAAATGTAATGCAAACGGTGAAGGAACCTGTGAAGTAACTGTTTTCCTAGAATAATAATTCTTTTTTGTATAGCATTTTAGTAGAGATTCTAACTATTCTGTAAGTTTGAATTTGGTTGTTCCGACTGATGGTTCTTGCCTTAATAAAAAAGGGGGTGGGAACCCCCCTTAATATGCTTATGTTGTAGCTGTTACAGGAGCTTCTTTTTTAGAAAGATAGAGCTTATAAACAAGGTCAACCAGTATTAGCACTGAACCTGCAACTATCATCAGGTCAGGAATAAGTCTTATCCACAGCCAGAATCCCATTCCTTCAAGAACTTCTCTTGTTCTTGCTACCCAGTAACCGTAGTTATAAGCCCATTCCATCTGTTTCTCACCTATAACTAAAACAGGGAATGCAAACAAGAATATTCCACCTGTTGTAAGCCAGAATCCAAGATTTGATACCTTTTCGTCCCAGTGAAGTCCTTTTGCCAGAGCATTAGCTCTTGCTATGAAGTAAAGGAATGCGATGGATATGTATCCAAATGCTCCAAGGAGTGCCACGTGTCCGTGAGCCATTCCAAAGTATGTTCCATGTTCGTAGTAATTAACAATTGGAAGATTTATAAGCATTCCATAGAATCCTGCACCAAGCCAGTTGAGGAATGCAGAACCTGCAAGCCACAAGAAAGCCATTCTAAATGGGAAAGACTCTCCTTTTTCTTTTATGTGTAGATACTCTTTTGTTGCCTCAATCATAAGAATAACAAGTGGTAGTGGTTCTAAAGATGACAGAACTCCACCCCATGCAATCCAGAACTCGTTTTCACCCATCCAGAAATAATGATGGCCTGTTCCTATAGTTCCAGCTGCAACAATGAGAAATGCTTCAAAGAACATCATTATTGTTGCAAATCTTGCACTTACAAGACCAAGAGCAACAGTCAAGAATGCCAGTGTTCCTGCAGCAAACAGCTCAAATGTGTTTTCAACCCAGAGGTGAACAACCCACCATCTGAAGTAGTCATCAATGGTAAAGTTAGGCATGATTTTGTGAAGTGGAGCCATTCCTGCCATGTAAAGAACAGCTATGGCAAACGCAGCCCATATCATCATTGCAAGTGGGGGCGTGATCTTTTCTGCCTGACGGACAGTAAAGAATACTATTGTGAACCACAGGACAAGACCAACTACGAGACCTATATCCCACAATCTTCCAAGCTCAATGTATTCCCTTCCCTCAGAGCCTAACCAGAACCACAGAGAGTCTGGAAGTTTTCCGAGTGCACCAAGCCACAGTCCTATAAGACCTCCACCTCCAACGATAAGGAGTGCAACCCACAGAATGTCCACAGCTATTGGAAATTTAAAATCTTTTCCTTTTGATGCCAGTGGTGCTATAAACAGTCCTCCTGCAAGCCATCCTATTGCAATCCACAGAACAGCAAGGTTAAGGTGAAACTCCCTTGCCACATTAAACGGTAACAGAGATTGGGGAACTATCCAGTTGTGTGTTGGGTCTGCATAAAGGTGAGCCATGTATCCACCAAGCAGTGTCTGGAGAACAAAGAACAGAGGAACGAGAGGAACATATTTTATAACTTTTTCCTGCATTGGAGTAAGTTTTGTAATTTGGAGAGAAGCATCAGCTTCTTTGTGATCGTCAAATTTAAGGAAGTAATCGTAAAATGCCCACATAACAACAATGGTAAGAGCCCAACATGCCATGAATGCTATTAAAGACCAGAATAGAGAAGAATATGTAGCATCCATTCCTATAGCAGGTTCAGGAGGCCAGTTGTTTGTGTAAGTGGGATGCATGTTCAGGTTTTTATAAACGCTTATAGGTTCTCCTAAAGATTTTATTTCAGATACTGCTTCTTTTGGCTCTGCTCCAGGTCTTGGAGTAACTGCTACAAGTGTTGTCCAGTCTATAAATGCTGCCATCTTTTCAGCTTCTTCAGGTTTAACAAGTCCTCCAACCCATGCATATTGAGGATTTCCTTTCACTAAGTATTCAACTAATTTTTCTTTAACTTTCAGCCATGCCTTTTCGTGTTCAGGGGTAACTTGTGTTATACCTTCTTTAAGTATGGATTTTTGTCTAACATCCATAGTCACCAAGTAATCAATCTGGGTTTTCTGTTCATCGGTAAGGGAGCTGTAATCTGTTCCAAACTTTTCCTGAGCATAGATGTTTCTCAGATTAACGATTTTTTCGTGTAAAACCCATGCTGTGTAGTCAGGCCCCATATAGGCACCATTTCCTAAAAGTGTTCCCTGGTCCATAACCACATATTTCTGGAAGTATGCCTTACCTTGAACGATGTCATCATAGGTGTAGAGTGTTTGTGTTCCCCTGACTTCTTGAGGTATTGGTGGAACATCTTTAATCTGGACGACAGTCAGGTAGGTAAATATACCTACTGCAGCAATCGTGGACAGAACAAAGATCAGGAACCACTTTTTTGTGGTTTGATCCATTAATTTAGTCATCTCCTAAACCCTCCTATGTAGTTAGATAAACTCTAATTAGATAAATAAACAAGTAAGAGAAAAACATAATTCCAAAAAGTCTTTTGTATATCCTTGCTTCACCTCCTTTGTAGATTAGAGCAAGAGAAAATATAAAAAGAACAACTGTGTAACCTAAAATCATAACGAGAGCACTTTGACCAATTGGATTATTAGTCAAATCGTCCATACCGTTCATACTAAGGATAGATAGAAGAAGAATACCTGTTGCACCTGAAAACAGAATTAGTAACAAAGACGCTTTTAAATATCTTTTTATTATTGATTCTTTCATAATTTCTTCACTTCCAAAGGCAAAAACAAAAGAGATGCCAAAAAATGCTGCATTAGAAATTACGTGAATCATATAGGAAATTTTCCATAACCACGAACCAACTTCCATCATTATTTAGTTTAACCTCCAATCATCCTAACTATGGCTATGATACATGGGCCTGCAAGCAGGAAAAAAGCTGTAATCAAAAACATAAAAAGCGATAACACTATTGACCACTGTTTCCAATTCCATTGAGGCATCTAATCTCCAATTTCATACTTTTTAGTCTTAAATTAAGGCAGTATAAAATTTACTGCATTGACCTGAATCAATGCTTTTTACAGATTTATCTTTTTTTGAGGATTTGGGGCAATAACAGCCTGAACAATCATATCTTCAATGGCTTCAAATCCATGAGGTTCTTCGGGTTGGTAATACAGACTTTCCCTTTCTTCTAATATCTCATAACTACTTTCAGAGCCGTAGTAAAATTTTCCCTTTCCCTGAAGCACAGTAACAAAAACGTCAGACTTTGAAGCATGCAGAGGTATTTTCTGGCCTGCCTTGAGGTAAAAGTGAACAATAACGAGATTATCTGTTGCCAGGATTTTCTCTGATATAGGTTTTTCTGAGCTGAATGTCTCAGCTACCGGATAGATTTTTAATGACATGACTGTCCTCCTTTATAAAATAAACATCAGTTTTGCAAGAATGATAATGGAAAACACCAGCACAAATATAATTTTGTGGGCAGTATCAAAAAATTTGCTGTCAGATTTTCCTTTTAGAAACAGGTAGATAGCTGCAGCAACAAGGGGAATAACAGTTAGGGCAAGGGTAACTTTCAGTATTAATAGCTTTCCAAAAGTTGTAGACAGGTCTAATCCTTTTATGTGATGGTGAAACATATAAAGTCCTGTTAAATACAAAAGAATCACAAAAATTGGAACAATTTTTATTCCCCGCTCCGTTATTATAGTTTTTTCTATTTCTCTGTATTTTTCCTCTCCATACCTTTTTTTAATAGCAGGAAGCAGGATTACCTCTGTGAAGACAACACCACCAAAAATTACAGCGGATATAAGATGGACTGTTTTTACCCATTCATACATAATTACACCTTTATGTTTTCAAACTTTTCAATGTTTCTTATAGCATCTTCAAGAGTTGTTTTTTCAAACATTGATAGTATCTGTCTTCTTTTGTCAGCCCAGAGGTTGTGGATACTACAGGGGTTTTCATCAGAGCATTTCTCAAACCCAAGTATACAGTTGTTAAAGAAATCCATACCATCAATAACTGCTACAATATCTATAAGCCTTATCTTTGAAGGTGGTTTCAAAAGTTTTACTCCTCCTTGAGGGCCCCTGTGGGATTCTAACAGCCCTGCTTTTACAAGTTTCTGGAAGTTTTTTGACAGAAAGTAGAAAGAAAGACCTAAATCTCTTGCTATTTTGTATATTGATATAAACCTGTCTTTATACTTTTCTTTTTTAGACAGATTTGCTATATAAATCATTGCCCTTATAGAGTCTCTACATGCTGCTGACAGCATTATTCAAACCTCTCAAGGTCGTATTTAAGAATGTCTGGAAAAAAGAAATGCTCTTCTTCTGTAAAATGGTCTTTAAGAGTTGAGAAGAACAGCTTTACAGATTTTATAAGTTCTTTTTTTATGTCTTTACCTAAGTATTCATTTTTTCCTTCTTTGTATAAAGAAGCAACATATTTTATGTGGTCTGCAATCTCATCAAGTGTTCTGTGACCAAAGTTTAGAGCTTCAATATCAAACTCTGTTATTCCTGCTTCTTCAAGGGCTTCGTCTAAATCTTCTTCTTCAACCCTTGCATGCTCTCCAACATCTTCATCTATGAATTTTATAATTTTGTCTATAGTTTCAGGAGAGAAGTTTTCCTCAAGTTCTTTTTCTAACTCTTCACTCTTTTTAAGGAGGAGCTTGTGTTCCTGAGTAAGTTTGTTTAATATCTCTTTAACCTTTTGAAAGCTCATGTTATCCTCCCATTCGCAGTTTTGCTGCTAAAAATATTATTGATATTCCCAGTATAAGATTTATTACCCCTATTATTCTGGCAGTGATTTTAAACTTCCTGTTTAAATGAGACCTGGGACCTACATAAAAGTCGTGTATTACCGCAAGTATTACTGTGAGAATAAATAGATGTATTTTGTGGTGAAGTGTAGAGGCATAACTGTTTGAGAAGTTTAGCATGTCCTGAAATGAGACACCCATTGTTTTCATGTTGTATATTCCTGTTATAAGTAGCAAAGGTAGCCCAATAACTGTTCCCCAGAAGCTGTATCTTCTTCCAACTTCCTGATATGCTTTCACGCTAATATCCTCTGGAAGTTTTCTTACATATGGAGAAAGGGCAAGAACCATAAAAAGCATTCCCCCTATCCAGAAAGAAGCGACGATAAGATGAACAGCCATAACAAAAGTTCCCATATTTAACCCATTTAAGATTTAAGAGTATTTTATCTTAAATATAAAACATGACGACACAACATTTCAACCTTTGAAATGTGAAAAAATTTATTTTAATCTTTTTAAAGGAGGTAGGAAGATGGAAAAATATCCGTTAGTTGTTTTACCTGTTGACGATAGAGACCTTGAGAAAAAGCTATCTATGGCTCTTGATTACGGGATAGATATGGTTGAGCTCAGAATAGACCAGTTCAGCGAATTTAGTGAGAATTATGTGTTAGAAAAGGCAAAATTGGTAAAAGATTATAATCTCGGTATTATTGCAACAGTAAGGTCAAAGGAGGAAGGAGGGAAGTTTATCCCTGACGAGCAGAGACTGAAGATATTTGAAGCAGTGGCAGGGATATCAGACATTATTGATGTTGAACTGACCTCAGAAAAGATAAACAGAAAAGTCGTAGAAATAGCGAAAGATGAAGGAAAGCTTTCCCTTGTGTCTTATCACGACTTTGATAAAACGCCAGATGAAGACTTTATACAGTCTGTGATAGATAGAGCTGTTTCCCTTGGGGCAGACATTGTTAAGTTTGCTTTCAAAGTAAACTCATATGAAGATGTCAGCAGAATTTTATGTATTTCAGGAAAAAACAGGGATAAAAAGGTTGTCGCAATAGGAATGGGAGAACTTGGAAAAATAACGAGAGTGGCTGGATTTTTCTTCGGCTCAGTCCTAACTTATACCTATATTGGTAAATCATTTGCCCCGGGACAGATAGAAGCAAGGAAACTAATAGAAGAGCTTAAATTTTATGGTTTAAGGAGTTAAAGATGGAACATCTTACTAAAAAGCAGATTGAAGAACTGAAAAACATTCTGCTCCAGTGGAAACAGCAGCTGATAAAGGAAACACAGGAATCTGTTGGAGAACCCCTTTCTTACGAAGGTGGAGATGAAATAGATAGAGCAGATACGGAAGCTGGAAGATTGGTAATGCTGAGAAATCTTGATAGGGACAGGAAGGTTTTGAAAAGAATTGAGATGACACTGCAGAAAATAGAGTATGGGACATACGGTATATGTGAGATGTGTGGAGCAGAAATACCTTACGAGAGGCTCAAGGCAAGACCTATTGCTCGGCTGTGTATCCAGTGTAAAGAGTTAGAAGAAGAAAATGAGTAAAAGGGTGCATCATGAAGGTTAAACTGACAGGTAAAGATGCCCTTATTGTAGTAGATATGCAGAATGACTTTATGCCGGGAGGAGCTTTACCTGTCCCTGATGGAGACAAAATAATCCCTGCTTTAAACCGATACATAAAACTTTTTTCAGATAAAGGCCTTCCTGTGTTCTTTACACGGGACTGGCATCCAGAAAATCACATATCTTTTAAAGGTTTTGGAGGAATATGGCCTCCCCACTGCATTCAGGATACAGAAGGAGCGCAGTTTCACCCGGAGCTTTTTATACCTCCTGATAACAAATTTATTATTTCCAAAGGATACAGTAGGGATTTTGATGCATACTCAGGATTTCAGGGAACTGTTTTAGATGAGCTTTTAAAAGAAAGGGGCATTAAAAGGATTTTTGTTGGTGGAGTGGCAACAGATTACTGTGTTAAAAATACAGCATATGGTGGTATAAACTTAGGATATCAGGTATTTGTATTAGAGGACGGCATCAAAGGGGTTGATGTTAATGAAGGAGATTCTAAAAAGGCTGCTGAGTTTTTGCTGAATAATGGAGCTGTTTTTATAACATTTGAGGAAATACACAGATGATACTGACAACAACCGATACTGTTCAGGGAATGAAAATATTGGAGTACAAAGGGATTGTATCAGCTGAGGCAGTGATAGGTATTAATGTGGTAAGAGATTTGTTTGCAAAAGTTAGAGATTTTGTCGGCGGAAGGGCAAAATCTTACGAAAAAGAATTAGAAAAATACAAGGAAGAACTGATAGAAGAAATCAAAGTGCAGGCCAAACAAAAAGGTGCCAATGGTATAATCGGTCTGAATTTTTCCTATGAGATGTATCAATCAATGTTAATGATAGCTGTCTGGGGAACAGCAGTAGTAATAGAGGAATAATGACGGAGTTTACCTACATATTCAATTTAGAAGAGGCTGTTAAATCTCTCCATGATTTTGAGAAAGATAAATATCTATTTTTAGACACGGAGGTTGCTGTAAAGTCATTCAAAAATATAGATTTTTTTTCAGATAAAGTCCGTCTGATACAGTTGGGAAATGCAGAGAAAATATACGTCTATGACATGTTTTTTATTCCAGAGTTTGCAAAGTATCTGAAAGAGATTTTAGAAAAAAAAGGAGTAGTGGGTCATAATTTGAAGTTTGACATAAAGTTCCTCAAAACAAATTTTGATATATTTCCCCAGATTGTTTTTGACACAATGATTGCCTCCCAGCTATTATCTGAAAACAGTAAAGAGAAGCATTCCCTTCAGGCTGTGACATACAGACTTACAGACAACAACATTGATAAAACACAGCAGTCTTCTGCATGGGGATTGAGAAACCTGTCTGAGGAACAGCTTGAGTATGCAGCAAACGATGTAAAGGTTCTCAGAGAGATATTCCCTATTTTGAGGGACAGATTAAACCAGATTAATACTCCCCACAAAGCTACCGGAGTAGTACACGAAACCTTCAGTCTGGATAATGCTGTTGCTGTTGTTGAGATGGCATTTGTTCCTCAGCTTGCTATGATTGAGCTAAAAGGTATGCCTGTTGATGAAAAAGAGCTAAGCAGTATGTTAACAACTGTGTCTGCTGATTATCAGAGAAGATACATAGAGTTTGTCAGAAGCAGCGGAATTGACCCATTTTCTCCCCACAAGGTGACGAACTGGCTAACAACAAAACTACACCTGAAACTTCCCAAAACACAGAAAGGCTCACTTTCTTCACAGGACAGTGCACTGAGAAAATATATGGACATTCCTCAGGTCAGACAGCTAATAGAGATAAGGTCAGAAAAGAAACTGTTAGATAAACTGAAGGAGCTCCATTCCCATCTGAAGAACGGAAGGATTTATTCCTCGTTTAGACAGATTGGAGCCCCAACTGGTAGGATGGCATCATCCCAGCCAAATCTCCAGAACATAACAAAAGAGCTGAGGAGACTGTTTAAAGCACCTAAAGGAAAAAAACTTATCGTAGCAGACTACTCACAGATTGAGCTGAGAATTGCTGCCGAGTATGTAAATGACGAAACGATGATTAAGGCTTTTTCAGAAGGTAAAGACCTCCATAGATTTACAGCCTCTCTGATTTTAGGAAAACCCTATGATGAGATATCAAAAGAAGAAAGGCAGATGGCAAAAGCGATAAATTTTGGTCTTATATACGGAATATCTCCAAGGTCTCTTATGGAGTATGCAAGAAACAACTATGGCGTTGATATATCACTGAAAGATGCACAGGAGTTTCACAAAAGGTTTTTTGACATCTATCTATCTTTTAAAAGATGGCACGAAAGTGTCAAACAAAAGCTGTCAAAAAAGCATTCTATAACTGTTTACACACTTTTAGGAAGAAAGATGACTGTCCACAGATTTACAGAAGCAGTTAATTTTCCTATTCAGGGAACAGGCAGTGATATGTTGAAAATGGCTGTTGTTTTCTTTGGAAAGTTAAAAAAAGATGTTGACGCTGGTATTGTCAATCTTGTTCATGATGAGATAGTAGTTGAGACATCAGAAGCAGATGCACAAAAAGTGAAAGATATACTTTCTGAAAGTATGCTAAAGGCAGGAAAAATTCTTCTGAAAAAAGTTCCTGTAGAGTTTGAAGCAGAGATAGTCAATACATGGGCAGAGAAGTAGTTATTTTTTAATAAACTCTTCCAAAATCTTTAACACTTCCTTTTTTCGGTTAATTTTTGCAACATCAACAGGTGTTATCCCATTTTTATCTTTTATTAGAGGGTCAGCCCCCTGCATCAGCAGAAGCCTTACTATCTCCTTATGTCCATAGAAAACAGCCCAGTGGAGAGCTGTCCCACCTTTTTCGTCCTGATAGTTAACGTCTGCACCTTTTGCAATGGCCAGTCTTACCCTGTCTATATCCCCAAGCTGTGAAGCAATAATGAGCATGTTGTTAGGGTCTGAGGCGTCTAATCTCTGGCATGAAAGCAGAGCAAAAACAATCAGAATCAGAGGTAAAACTTTCTTTAACATCTTCTCTCCCAATTGTATTTCAGGACTAAATCAATATATTATTTTTCCTGAAATTTTTCAAAAGGGGATATGTTTGAGCAGTCTGATAAAGGATGAAGCTATCGTTTTAAGAAAATCTCCTGTTGGAGATTACGATGTATCAATCACTGTTTATATGAGAAAACAGGGAAAAGAAAATATATATCTACCAAAGGGGCAGTTACTTAAATCTCCTTACATAAGCTCTACAGAGCCTTTTACGTGGTTCAAAGGGGTATTTATAAGAAAAAGAGAGAAATTTTTTATAAAAGAAATAGACAGGTCAAAGGTTCTCGGTATTGAGATATGTAAAGACTTAAACCGCTTTATAACAGCTAATTATATGCTTGACACATTTAACAGATACATCATATATCCTGACGAGAGGATGTTTATATTTTTGAAAAAAAGTCTGTATTATCTAACTGGCAGTTGTGATATGAGTATTTTTCGTCTTAACTTTTTAGCAAAGCTGGTTTATTTATCTGGGATTTACCCTGAGCTGAAGCAGTGTGTAAGATGTGGAGAGAATGTTAATAGAAATAATTATCAGCTTTTTTCCATATCTGAAGGGGGGGTGGTATGCACGAAATGTTCTAAACAAAAAAGAAATATCAGCTATCAGCACATAAAATATCTTCAGCAGTTACGAATAATAAGCTTCAAAAACCTGCCAAAGCTCAGAATAAAAGATGCCCACTACCTTGAGAAAATTCTTTCAGATTATTTGAGCAAAAACGCATAGTTAAATGTTTTCCTTTCCCTCATCTATAGATACATCCTTTAGCCATTCTTTGTTCTCTAAATACCACTGGACAGTCCTTTTCAGTCCTTCATCTATATCAATCTCAGGTTTCCAGCCAAGGAGCTTTCCAGCCTTGTCTATGTCTGCCCATGTCTCTTTCATGTCTGCTTTATGAAATGGCCTGTGTTCAATGACAGCCTTTTTACCTAACAGATTTTCTATTTTGTTTATTATTGTTTTCAGTGATATGGGATTTTTCCCTCCTCCTAAATTAATAATCTCATAACCTAAAGGTTTCATTGCAAGGATAGTTCCCCTTGCAATGTCATCAACATATGTAAAATCCCTTGCCTGAGAGCCATCACCAAACAGTCTGATAGGTGTTCCTTCATCTATCCATTTGATAAATCTGAATATACTCATGTCTGGCCTTCCAGCAGGACCGTAAACAGTGAAGTATCTTACTACTGTTATGTCTAATCCATACAGGTAGTGGTACGTGTAAGCCATCACTTCAGCTGCCTTTTTTGATGCTGCGTAAGGAGATATAGGGGTGTTAACAGGAAGTGTTTCCTTAAAGGGCATAGGCTGTCCAGCATACAGAGAAGATGTGGAAGCTAAAACCATCTTTTTTATTCCTTTCTCTTTCATCAGTTCAAGGAGATTTAAAGTTCCCTGGGCGTTTGTCTGGAGGTAAACGTGGGGATTTTCCATAGAATATCTAACCCCTGCCCTTGCTGCCAGATTCAAAACAGCGTCAAAGTTGTAGCTGTCAAACAGAACCTTTAATGCCCCTAAATTTTCTATATCTATCTGAAAAAATCTGAAATTTTCATACTTTTCTAAATCCTTTTTTCTCCACTCTTTCAGTCTCACATCATAATAATGGTTCATGTTGTCTATACCAATAACATTAAAACCACCTTCAAGGAGGAATTTTGCTGTTTTCCAGCCAATAAAACCTGCAGCTCCTGTAACAAGAACAGTCTGACCTTTTGCTTGCATCCTTATGCTCCTGATATAATTTGAAACCTAAAAATTATAACATTTCAGAGGTGATTTATTGAAAGTTCTGCAGGTTGTTGATGGATACGGCTGGGGTGGAACAAAAGAACAGGTATACCTGACTACAAGGGAACTGAAGAAAAAGGGAATAGACATTCATATTGCCCTTTCTTTCCAGTATCAGCAAATGGTTGAAAAACTAAAGCCTTACAATGTTCCAATACATTACTTTGAAAACCACATAAAAAATGCAAGGTACAGGATAGAAAACTACAGAAGACTTATAAAAATTATTGATAAAAACAGGTTTGACATTGTCATAGGAAATTCTCCCCATGCATTTGATTATGTCCGTGTGTCAAAAATTTTTCTGAAAACCAGACCAAAAATCATCAATGTGAAAAGGTCTGGAAGAATTCCCTCTTTCCTTTCTAAATATCTGAAGTATTCAGCTGCTGACAGAATTGTTGTAGTATCAAAAAGTGTGGAGAAAATACTCAGAGAAAAAAAGTTTTTGCCAGAAAAACTTGTTACAATTGAGAGTGGAATTGACCTGTCAAGGTTTAAACCTGAGCCAGAGAAAAAAGAGTATTTCAGAAAAAAGATAGGTCTTCCTGTAGATAAAAAAATATTCGTTAATGTGGCTAACTGGAATCCAGAGGTAAAAGGACAGGATAGGCTGATACGGTCTTTCTTACAGGCAGATGTGCCAGATGCTGTCCTTGTCCTTGTAGGTAAAGATACAGATAAAAAAACTAAAGAATTGACCAAACAGTACGGTGGAGAAGACAGGGTAATAGGTTTAGGCTTTAGAGAGAATGTTCCTGAAATCCTGAATGCCAGTGATTATTTTGTTCTTTCATCATTTTTAGAAGGAATAGCAGGAGCCCTTCTGCAGGCAATGGCAACAGGTAAGGTGGTAATATCAACACTTGCAGGGGGTATAGACGAGTATCTGAAGGATGGTTACAACGGTTTTTCTGTAGAAGTTGGGGATTTTGAAGGTCTAAAAGATAAGATGAGATATGTTGCACAGATGGACAAAAATCTGTACAAAAAGATATCCCACAATGCTGTAAAAACAGCAAACCATTACTCTATTGAAAATACAGCAAACAAGTATATAAAGCTGTTTGAGGAGATGCTTAATGGGTAATGTTTTTATTATCTTTTATCACAAGATAATTCCCCGCTGGGGTCATTCAAAGGCTGTATCAACATTTTTATTTGAGATGAAAATACTGAAAAATTATTTCAGAGTGATCACTTTAGACGATGTTTACGAGTATCTCACAACAGACAGATGGCCTGACAAAAACTCCGTTGTCATAACCTTTGATGACGGTTATGTGGATAACTACATATATGCCTATCCTATCTTAAAAAAACTGGGACTGAAAGCAACTATTTTCCCTATAACTTCAAGGATAATAAGGGAAGAAATTGTCAGACCTACGTTGGAAGATTACTGGTCAGGAAAAGTGTCAAAAAATGAGCTATACAGACCAAAAACAATGGCAGAAGCCAACTACCAGTTTCTAAAGGAAGGAAAGTCTGAAGACTTTCTATCTGTTGAGGAGCTAAATAAAATGAAGGATGTTTTCAGTGTAGAAGGACACGGCAGAGTTCACGCAAAGGTTTTTTACTCAGAAGAGATAACAGACTTTTATGATGGGAAAAATGGACACTGGAGTAATATCTACGCTTACGGTGAGTCAGATGATTTTTCAGGCCTTGAAGAGCCACAGATTGGATATCCACTATTTCCAGATAGAAACAATCTTTCAGTTAGAAGGGGATTTTTGAAAAAAGAGGTGAAAGAATTTATAAAATCTATTGACAGAAATTTTTTCAATAAAAAAGACTGGAAAAAGGAGTTAAAGAGAGAGCTGGAAAAGAATTTTTCATCACTACTGGAATTTGAAACAGAAAAAGAAAGAAAGGAAAGGGTAAAAAAAGAGCTTGAACAGGCAAAAAAAGAGCTGGAAGAGATTACAGGAAATTCTGTCAGACACATATCTTATCCCTTTGGGCATTACGACGATGTTTTAGTAGACATAACCTCGGGGATTTACGATTCTGCTTACACGATAGAAAAGGATATAATAAGAAAAGGTCAGAATATGTGGAGGCTTCCCAGAATAGAGATAGCAAAAGATTTTTCAGCATTTATTACCAAAATAATAAAATTTTCACTGAAGAGGTGAGTATGCAGACTAAGATAGAGCCGTTGGATAATTCCCTCTCCTATAAGCTATTTGGTATAGATTTTAAAAACCCTGTGTGGACTGCATCTGGCTGTTTTTCGTATGGTTTAGAAGTGGCAGAAAACCTTTACGACATATCCCAGCTTGGAGCAGTTGTTGTCAAAGGACTGTCTTTCAAACCTCGGACAGGGAATCCTCCCCAGAGGATAGTTGAAACCCCCTGCGGGATGCTCAATTCCATCGGCCTTCAGAACCCGGGAGTGGAGTATTTCACACAGAAAATACTCCCTCAACTAAGAAAGTATGATACTGTTATTGTTGCTAACATTTTTGGAGAGGATGAGGACGAGTATCTTAAGGTTGCTGAGCATTTAGACAGAGCAGATGGAGTTTATATCTTAGAGCTAAATGTCTCCTGTCCAAACGTAAAAAAAGGGGGGATAGCCTTTGGCTCAGACCCAGAAACTTTATACAGTCTTGTAAAAAAACTGAAACAGGTTACAGGTAAACCCCTTTTAGTCAAACTAAGCCCAAATGTTACAGATATTACTGTTACAGCTGATGCATCTGTTGAAGGAGGAGCAGATGGGCTTGTCCTGATAAACACACTCCTTGGTATGGCCATAGATGTTGAAAAAGAAAAACCAATAATTGGCTTGAAAACAGGGGGTCTTTCAGGTCCAGCAATACTCCCAATAGCAGTCAGGATGATTTATCAGGTGTACGAAAAATACGGCTCTTCAGTTCCCATCATAGGTGTTGGAGGTATTACAACAGCTCAGGATGCACTTCAGCACATACTTGCAGGGGCTGTTGCAGTCCAGATAGGAACGGCAAACTTTTACGACCCTTACTCTCCATTAAAAGTGATTGATGGTCTAAAAGAGCATCTAAAAAGGAAAAAATACTCCCACTTCCTTGAGCTTGTGGGAAAAGCCCATAGATTAGAAATAAAATAAACGGAGGTCTCCATGGAAACATTATTTCCAGAATTTACTGTAAATGAAGAAAATATAGATAAACAGAAAGAATTAGTTTTAAAACAGATTAAAGAA